>JBDNJH010000117.1:0-27531 GCA_041687875.1 Flavobacteriales bacterium
ATCGGCTCCAAGAATGATTTTCTCCGCTCCGAACTCAGAAATCCATTGAAGCACAGTTTCACGGTCATTTACTGCAATGCTGCCTGCTGTTATTTGTTTTGCTCCGCAATTGAAAACCGTTTTCACGTCTTCGGTAGTTCGTAAACCTCCACCAAAATCTACTTGCAAATTGGTGTTTGAAGTGATGCTTTCCAGCACCTTCCAGTTCACCACCTTTTTGGCTTTTGCGCCATCTAAATCCACCAAATGCAAATACTTCAAACCCGCAGCCTCAAACTGCTTGGCCACTTCCAACGGGTTTTCATTATAGACGGTTTTCTGAGCGTAATCACCTTGCGAAAGACGTACGCATTTTCCGTCAATAATTTCGATGGCGGGGATGATTCTCATAGCTCCAAAAAGTTTTTGATGAGTTGCTGCCCAACATCAGCCGATTTCTCAGGATGAAACTGAACCGCGTGGAAATTATCCTTCTGCAACGCTGCTGAGAACGGCAGAATGTAATCGCATTGAGCGGTGGTCTGCAATCCCAATTCCGCATAATAACTGTGTACGAAATAGAAGTCATCAGCAATTGATATCCCATTGAAAAGTGGCCCTTTCAACTCCGAACAATTATTCCAGCCCATGTGTGGCACTTTCTCTTTAGTGTACGAAAATCGTTTCACATTCTCATCGAAAATACCAAGGCAATCAGTGTCTCCTTCTTCCGAATGTTTGCACATCAATTGCAGTCCGAGACAAATTCCCAAAAATGGTTGTTGAAGATTACGAAGCACCTCATCCAAACCTCTTTCGCGTAAGTAACGCATGGCTGAACTTGCCTCACCAACACCAGGAAAAATGACTTTTTCAGCTTCGCGAAGTGCTTTTGGGTCATCTGTCACGAGCGCTTCAACCCCTAGTCTCTGTAGCGCGTTCGTCACCGAACGAATGTTGCCTGCGTTGTATTTAACTATAGCAATCAAATGATTTTAGATTTTTTAATTACGATTTTAGATTTCATTCTACTTACTTCAGTCTTCTAACTCCTGTCTCCTAGCTCCTCCCTACAAAACCCCCTTCGTACTCGGCATACTTCCATCTTCTGTCTTAGAAACTGCCATGCGAATTGCCCGCGCCCACGCTTTGAAAATTGCCTCAATCTTGTGATGTTCGTTCTGTCCTTCGGCCTTGATATTCAGATTACAACGCGCCTTATCTGAGAACGATTTAAAGAAATGCGAGAACATTTCGGTCGGCATTTCACCGATTTTCTCACGTTTAAAATCGGCTTCCCAAACTGACCACGGACGGCCACCAAAATCAATGGCTACCTGCGCCAAACAGTCATCCATCGGAAGAAGAAAACCATAACGCTGAATCCCTTTGCGCGAGCCCAAAGCTTGGTCAAACGCTTCGCCCAAAGCCAACGCCACATCTTCTATGGTGTGATGCTCATCAATATGCAAATCGCCCGAGACTTTCACCGATAGATCCATGTTGCCGTGCTTGGCCAATTGCTCCAACATGTGGTCGAAAAACCCCAACCCCGTTTCCATCTCCGATTTCCCAGAACCATCCAAATTGAGTTCAATCTGAATATCGGTCTCTGAAGTTTTCCGATGGATGGAACCCAAACGCGGCTGCTCTTTCAGGAAACGGTAAATCTCGTTCCAAGAAGTGGTGGTCAGCGCACAATCAGACGTTGAATCTGAAATGAAAATGGCCTTTGAACCAAGATTTTCTGCCAACTCGACATCCGTTTTCCGATCTCCGATAACAAAGGAGTTTTTGAGGTCATAATTTCCTTTGATGTAATGTGTCAGCAATCCCGTTCGTGGTTTGCGCGTTGGCGAATTATCGGCAGGAAAACTGCGGTCGATAAGCACTTCCGCGAAGCTAATTCCTTCACCTTCCAAGGTTTTCATTATCAAATTATGCGCAGGCCAGAATGTGTCTTCAGGAAACGAATCGGTTCCCAACCCATCCTGATTGGTAACCATTACCAATTCGTAATCCAACTCCGTTGCTATTTTGGCCAAGTTGGAAATCGAACCAGGATAGAATTCCAACTTCTCAAAGCTATCTATCTGCTCGTCAGCTGGTTCCTTGATAATCGTTCCATCGCGGTCGATGAATAGGACTTTTTTCATTTATTAGGAGTTAGAAGTTAGGAGACAGAAGTTAGGAGCTAGGATTTGGTACTGTTACGGATGGCGGCAGCGTACGAACTGAGGAGTTTTGAAACCTCTTCGCATTGGGCATTTAGTTGCTCATATTCTTGCGCGGTAAGGTATTCCAAATCGTTTGAAAGGATGAAATAGTACGTCAATTCATCCAATGAGCCTTCCGAAATATTCATGAATCTTGCCTTATCAGCTTTGCCTCGTTTACGATATCCTTCAACAATATTTGCTGCGACAGAAACAGCAGAACGTCTCATTTGTGAGATCAAGCCAAACAGTTCTTCCTTTGGATATTTTTTGGTCAGACGATATGTGCGTAACACAAGTTGATGCGCTTTTTGCCATACAATCAACTCTTTAAAACTCTTACTCGGTGGATTTTTCATGTTTTTTATTCTTCTGATACAAAATTTACAATTGTGACAATCCCTCCCCCTTCTGACTCCTAACTTCTCGATTCTAACTCCTTTAAAAGCTGCGCGTTTTCTTCTGACGTACCAATAGTAATTCGCAAGCAGCCTTCCGCCACTTTGCTTCTATCCCTAACTACAATTCCTTTAGCAGAAAGTGCATCATAAATTGCTTTGGGTTCAGTAAATCTCACAAGCAAGAAATTGGCATCCGAAGGATATATATTCAACACGTTTTTCAGTACTGAAAGTGCTGTTACCAATCGCTTTCTTTCCGATAAAATGGCTTCCACCTTTTTTTGAAAAGCCAATTCATCAACCAATTCTTTCAGCGCGACTTCTTGGGTGAGTTGATTGACATTATAGGGTGGTTTGATACGGTTCAGCACCTCAATCACTTCTTCATTCGCAAACGCCATTCCGAGTCGGATACCCGCCAATCCCCACGCTTTGCTGAGGGTTTGCAATACGATAAGATTATTGAATTTGCTTAGTTCGGTTGTCATGCTTTTCCCTTCCGCGAAATCAATGTAAGCTTCATCAATCACCACTAAACCGCTGAACCCTGAAACCAGCGTGATAATGTCTGCACGATTCATGCAATTGCCCGTTGGATTATTAGGTGAGCAGATGAAAATAATTTTCAGGTTTGAATCAGACAAATGACTGCGAATTCCTTCCAAATTGAGCTGCCAATCGGACGTAAGCGGAACATCAATCACCTCCACATCGTTGATATCGGCACTCACCTGATACATGCCGTAGGTGGGCGAACAGATTAGCGCTTTGTTCTTTGCTGGCTCACAAAAGCCACGAAAGAGAAGGTCGATGGCCTCATCACTTCCATTACCAAGAAAGATGTTCTGCGATGGAACATTTTTCAGTTCAGAAATACGCGTTTTTAGTTTTTTCTGAAGCGGATCGGGATAACGGTTCAGTCCGTTGTTGTTCGGGTTTTCGTTGGCATCGAGCCAAACGGAGGCCGAACCTTTGAACTCATCTCTGGCGCTGCTGTACGGTTTTAGATTCCGGACATTATTTCTGACGAGCGATTGTATATCAACCATTTTGCAACTTCTTTAACCGAACAGTAACTGCATTTCGGTGGGCATCCAACTGCTCTGCCGAAGCCATTGTTTCGATGCTTGGCCCGATGTTCTGAATGCCTTCTGCACTTAATTTCTGGAAGGTCACTTTCTTCACGAAACTATCCAACGAAACACCGCTGTAGCTTTTGGCATAGCCATTAGTCGGCAACGTGTGGTTGGTTCCGCTGGCATAATCGCCCGCGCTTTCGCAGCTGTAATTCCCAATAAAAACGCTTCCTGCATTAACTACTTTCTCTGCCAACCCATCTGCATTTTTTGTGGCTAAAATCAAGTGTTCTGGCGCGTAAAGATTCGAGAAATCCATTGCTTCAACTGAGGAATTCAACACCAAAACCGAACTGTTTTGCAACGCTTGTTCAGCAATTTCTTTTCGAGGAAGCTGCGCTAATTGTTTATCCAACTCCACCAGAATTTCATCGAGCACCTTCTCACTCCTATCTCCTATCTCCTGTCTCCTGTCTCCTATCTCCTGTCTCCTATCTTCTAACTCCTCACTCCTATCTTCTAACTCCTCACTCCTATCTTCTAACTTCTCACTCCTATCTTCTAACTTCTCACTCCTATCTTCTATCTCCTCACTCCTATCTTCTAACTTCTCACTCCTATCTTCTAACTTCTCCTCCCCCCTCACAAAAACCAAAACCACCTGACTATCTGGCCCGTGCTCTGCCTGACTAAGTAAATCAGCCGCCACGAATTCAGGTTCGCAGCTTTCATCAGCAATCACCAAAACTTCACTTGGGCCTGCTGGCATATCAATGGCCAAACCATGCTGTTGCGCCAACTGCTTCGCCATGGTCACGTATTGATTTCCAGGACCGAATATCTTGTCAACCTTGGTAATAGAATCTGTTCCGAACGTCATAGCAGCAATAGCTTGCGCTCCGCCTACGGTATAAATCTGCTTCAAACCAAGTTTTTGTGCTACATATAGAATGGCGGAATCAACCGACCCATCTTTATTTGGAGGTGTACAGACCACAATCTCTTTGCAGCCCGCAATAGTGGCTGGAATTCCCAACATCAACAGCGTTGAAAAAAGTGGTGCGCTCCCTCCAGGAATATAAAGTCCAACCTTTTCGATGGCGATGCTTTTTCTCCAACAGAAAACGCCTTGGGTGGTTTCGACTTTTTCGGGAGTTGATTGCTGCGCAGTGTGAAACGTATGAATGTTCTTCCATGCCACATCAATCGCTGATTTCAGTTCTTGGTCTATCTCCACCGAATTGGGGACATGGAGAACCAACGATTTCAAATCAACCTTATCGAATTTGGAGGTGAGTTCAATCAATGCTTCATCGCCTCGCATTTTCACATCGTCTAAAACCGCTTGCACCTTTGGTTGAAGTTCAGACAAATCGATACTCGGACGTTTGCAAAGTGACGGCCAATCGCTTGGCGCAGGATTTCGGTACACCTTCATCAGAGAATCATTTTTTCGATAGGACAAACTAGAATTCCTTCTGCACCAAGTGCTTTGAGTTTATCAATCACATCCCAAAACTCGTCTTCTTTCACCACGCTGTGCAAACTGCTCCAGCCTTCTTCCGCCAAAGGAAGTATGGTTGGGCTTTTCATACCCGGAAGCACGTCCGTTATTTCTTTCAGTTTGGCGTTTGGAGCATTGAGCAGAATGTACTTGTTCTCCGATGCTTTCTGCACGGCATTCATGCGGAACATGATGCTTTCTAGCAAAGCTTTTTTTTCGGATGAAAGGTTTGGATTGGCAATCAGAACCGCTTGACTGGTCAGCACTTGCTCCACTTCTTTTAAGCCGTTGGCGAGTAGCGTGCTTCCCGTGCTTACAATGTCGCAAATACCTTCAGCCAAACCGATTCCTGGTGCGATTTCAACGCTTCCACTAATGACTTCAATAGTGGCTTTCACTCCTTTCTGTTTGAAATAATCACCTAATATTTTCGGGTAGCTGGTGGCGACTTTTTTCCCCTCAAACCAACTCGTTCCTGTGTAATTCACCTCTTTGGAAACAGCCAACGAAAGCCTGCATTTGGCAAATCCCAAATGGCGAACGACCTCCACATTCTTGTCTTTTTCGAGGACGGTATTCTCGCCCAACATGCCCACATCGGCCACGCCTTCTTCCACGTATTGCGAAATATCATCATCACGTAGAAAGAGCACTTCCAACGGGAAATTGGTCGCTTCGGCTTTCAGTTTTCCGCCATTGTTTACGCGGATGCCACAATCTTCCAACAACTTGAGACTCTTCTCGCTCAAGCGTCCGCTTTTCTGTATAGCTATTCTTAGTTTTTCCATGTCACACTAACTCTTTTTAATTTCCATTGTTCCTCAAACGCTGTTCGTTTGTGCTGTTATTGATCCCGATACGCTTACGCTATCGGGATTCGTTCGACCATCACTTTCCGCTTCACCTGCGGCTCGCAGAAAGTGGGTCTCACGAAAAAGCCCCACCGGAGTTCCGATGGGGCTTGATAAATCCTTTTTATTGGCATCAATGCATCAGCTCACTCCGGGTTTCCCGAGCAGTTAAGATGATGGTGATGATGTGTTCTGTTCATTGTGCGGCTAAGTAACAAAAGTTTTTTGAAATCAGTGGACTGGTTGCAACCGGTATTTGAGCAACGCGATAATATCCTCTCGGCTCATATCTCCGTTCAGGTCTACAAACCTGTCGGCCATCTTCTCAAAATCGTTGAAGAGAATGAGAAAGAAAACCTCAAATGCCTGCGTGTCTTGGAAAATCACGGCCCTGTTGCTTTTGTATTCCTCAATGTGCTTTTGGTAATTAATCGGGTATTCCGTCCAATGCGTTTGCGGGCGCTTGTGGTGCTCCACGTGATAATCCTCATTATAAACGTTGTATTGCCCTTTCAGCACTGTGATGCTATTCTTGTAAATGTTCTTTGGTTCTGATGGATCGGTCCACGCGTGCCAAGTGTAGTTGATGGCAGCCAAAAGGAAAATGCAACTCATGTGCGGAATAAGCAGATAGGCAACTCCGAACCAGAAGTTGATGTACATGACCAACGCCATAAAGCCGTAGAACGCAACCATACCGTAAACCATCTTACGAAATTCAACCATTTTACCATTTTTGTAATGATAGTTGGCAACGGAAATACCAGTCCAAAAAAGAGCGAATTCGAATAAATAGATTAGGAAACGAGCAGCATGAGAACGGTCGTAAAAAATGGTAGACGTCACATCATCAGCCGCATTATCGTGCTTGTGATGAATTCGCATGTGCCCCATTGGGTAGCCTTGCGGAACGTGGCCGTAAAGCAAGGAAAGTACGTGACCATGAAAGTTGTCGAACATGCCAAATGCACCTTTGAACATTCCTTTGGGCGTATGTCCTTCCTTGTGAATCATGGTGGCAACTTTTGAGAAGAAGGCGAAGTAAGGCCCGTAATTCATCACGTTGTAAGCTAAAGCAGCCAACCAATTCTTCCAACCCCAACCCTCGTTTGCGCCTAAATACGTTACCTGAATGTAGTAAGAACCGAAGAATAGAATTGGCGCCAGAATTCCAATGCCGATATATGAATAGAGATAAGGGCTGTCGCGCTCATCCTTCATGATTTTCCGCGCTATCCAAAGCGTGGCGGCATCCGTCTGCTTCGCGAGCCAAACTGCAGGAGCGGTTTTATACGTCCAACCAATAATACCAACCCATAGCATGGTCGATGCAATAACCACTACCAACCATGGAATAGGCAGCAGCAGCACCCCCGTAGCCAATAGGAACAGTGCATATTTCACTTTGAGTGCAAAGGTTTTTCCCTCAGCTACTTTGTTGAGTGTTTGACTTAAATAAGGCATTATTGAATTTGAGAGGTTCTGATAATGTTGCGCTAAAATAGATGCACGCATAGAAAAAGTGTGTCTTTAATCATGTGATTTTCGTCATTTCATTTTTCCAGGTTCAAAACGAACGACAGACTTACTTTTGGCGTATGGAAAACGCCACGTTTGAAGACTTTCAAAAAATTGACCTGCGGGTTGGAACGATTGTAAACGCTGAACCATTCCCCGAAGCTAGAATGCCCGCCTACAAGCTCACAATCGATTTTGGTGTCTTAGGCACGAAACAGAGTAGCGCACAGATTACCAAACGCTACAAAGCGGAGGAATTGGTTGGGCGACAAGTGGTGGCGGTGTTCAATTTTCCGCCTAAAAAGGTAGCTGGTTTTAAAAGTGAAGTTTTGATTTTGGGAGCAACCCCAGATGTCGATGATGTGGTTTTACTGAGTTCGGAGAACGAAATGCCGAACGGGTCGGTTGTCAGATAACCAGAATCTGTCCCTTCTGTCATGCTGACGAAGGAAGCATCTCTTTTCAGATTCCTCGTACCTCGGAATGACAGCATGAAACATTGGATCATACCATCACATACTTAACACCATTTATTGCGTTATACTTGTTCATTCGGGTACTCCCGTTGGTTATATGCGCTTGTTAAAACCGATACTCAGCTTTGTGATGTTGCTGTTTCTGCTTCCTGCGTGGGGTCAGAATCTCAGCAATTTGCGCAGCCGCACCATTGAGTTGACAAATGATACAATTACGCTTGACACGTTGAGTGTTGTTCCTACCAGTTTTGAATTGAAGCTGAACGGGACTAGACTCGATTCCACCCAATTTCAACTGGAATGGTATTCGGGAAAACTAATTGTTGACCCGAGTTTGGCCGGAAGTTCCATTGAAGCAACCTACCGTGTTTTCCCATCACTTTATTCTAAACAAACATTCAATAAGGATGCTTCTCTAATTCTAGATATTCGGAATGTGCCTCAAAATCCGTTCAGCTACACGGTTCAGCCTAAAACCTCCGATCAGCTTTTTGACCTCGGTTCGTTAAGTAGAAGCGGCTCCATTTCGCGAGGAATCACTATTGGAAACAATCAGGATTTGGGCGTGAGTTCGAGTTTAAACTTGAACCTTTCTGGGCAAATTACTCCCACAGTTGGTATTCGGGCGGCTATTACAGACAATAATATTCCGTTTCAACCAGAAGGGAATACGCAGCAACTGCAGGATTTTGATCAAATCTACATTCAACTTTTTACAGACGAAACGGAATTGACTGCTGGTGATTTCCGCTTGGAGCGACCCAACAGTTATTTCATGAGTTTCTTTAAACGGGCGCAAGGCGTGAGCATCAAGCACCGTTTTCCCATCATCAAGAAAAAAGTAACGGACGAACATCCTGGCTTTTTGGAAGTGAAAGGAAGCGGTGCGCTTTCGCGAGGAAAATTCAACCGGCAAATTATTCAGGGTGTGGAAGGAAATCAGGGTCCATATCGCTTGCGAGGAACGGAAAATGAATCGTTCATTATTGTAATTGCAGGAACGGAGCGCGTGTATATCGATGGTGAATTGTTGACGCGCGGTCAGGAGAACGATTATATCATGGATTACAACACGGCAGAACTAAGTTTTACGTCCAAACGATTGATAACGAAAGATTCTCGAATCATTGTTGAGTTCCAATATTCAGAACGGAACTACTCACGCTCGCTGTTTCATGTAGGGACTGATTTTGAGAAAAATCGGTTGAAAGTTCGTTTCAATCTGTATTCGGAACAGGATGGAAAAAACGGTTTGTTGAATGGAGATCTTTCGAGCGATCAGCTACAGCTTTTGCAAGTCATTGGCGATAGCGTGCAGTTGGCAATAATTCCTGCCATTGATTCCGTTGGGTTTGACAACGACCAGGTTCGTTACCTAAAAAAAGACACCCTCGTTAATGTTGGCGGAAACCCTGTTTTTGTGCCTGAAATCTACGTATTCAGCATTGTGCCAGACAGTGCCTTCTATCAGGTTCGGTTTTCGGATGTTGGAGAAGGAAACGGAGATTACGTTCAAATTCCGACAACGGCCAACGGCCGGGTGTATAAATGGGTGGCACCCGATTCCCTAACTGGGGCTCAAACTGGCCGCTACGTTCCAGCGCAGCAGATTAACACGCCAAAACTGAATCAGCTTTTTACGCTTGGGAGCGAGTATAAAGTATCCAAAAATGGAACCGTGGCCGTGGAAGGCGCACTCTCAAATTCTGACCTCAACCGTTTTTCCAGTATTGATAATGAAAACAATCTCGGCTACGGGATGAAGGTGAAGTACGACCACGTCATTCCAATTGGAGATTCTGCCAAATGGGCTATTAAAACAGGTGTTGATTTTGAACATCTGAACGCGGATTTCAGACCCATTGAGCGATTTAGAACCGTTGAGTTTGAGCGAGATTGGAACATTCAGAATCAGAACACATTTACGAATCAGTACATATCTGCCGCTAGGCTTGGATTTACCCGAAAGGAAATTGCTGATGTGGAATACACGTTCCGGTCGTTTGTTAACGAAACACAGTTTGAGGCGTATCAGAACGCGCTGGCGGTAAAGATTGGGCACAAAGGATTCAGTTTTGATGCAAATGGAAGCCACATTTTCTCAAACGGAACGGAGGTCAATAACCGCTTTGGAAGATTTCAGGTTGGTGCACAACAAAAATTTAAATGGTTTTGGGTTGGAGTGACCGACATTTATGAAGACAATCGCTTTTTTGTTCCTGGAAAGGATTCGCTCACAACCCTCAGTTACCGCTGGAACGATTCAAAGGTGTACATCAAAAGTCCAGATACTTGGAAGAACCGCTATTCCGTTTTCTATCAAAGACGAGATGATTGGCTGCCCGGAAATAATGAATTGAAATATTCGAGTTTGGGCGAAAGTGCAGGTTTGACAGGAGAGTTGGCTAAAAACCCGAACAGCATACTAAAGGCTACGATAACCTACAGACGGTTGGTAATTAGAGACACGCTTTTGAGCAACAATAGGCCTGATAATACCCTCGTAAACCGACTAGAATACAACCTCAAGATTTTAAAAGGAGCAGTAACCTCCTCCACTTTCTACGAGGTAGGTTCTGGTTTAGAAAGCAGGAAGGAGTTCAGTTACGTGGAAGTGCCGCCCGGCCAAGGCGCATACAGTTGGATTGACCAGAATGGAGATAACTTCAAAGATATTAATGAATACGTGCTGGCAGTATATCAGGACACCGCACGCTACATCCGCATATTTACGCCAACCAACGATTTTACCAAGGTTTACACCACCCAATTCAACGAGGTTATAAACGTGAATCCGCGTGCTGCTTGGGGTGGAAAAACGGGATTCAAAAAATTCGTTTCTAGATTCTCAGACCAACTGGTTTATCGTATTGACCGTAAAACGCAACGAGATAATTTGCTGGCCGCCTTCGACCCGTTTTTCAGTACGGTTTCAGACAGTACGTTGGTTACGCTATCTTCCTCTCTCCGAAATACGTTCTTTTTTAATCGGAGTAGTTCTACCGTTGGTGCCGATTATACTTATGCCCAGAATCGTAGTAAAGTCTACCTCGCCAATGGATTTGAAACGCGAAGCAATCTATCCCATAGGCTACAGGTTCGTTGGAATTTCACCAAAACCTTTACCCTGAACGCTGACGGTGAGTTCGGATGGAGGATTACCGATTCCTTCTTCGACAATAATAAATTGGACGTTCAGTACTACGAGATTGAACCGCAACTTGTGTTTCAACCAGGTACCAAATGGCGCGTGAGGGGTAAGTTTAAATACACGGATAAACTCAATTTTAAACCTGAGAATACTGGAACGGAGCAGGCCATTTTGCGCGATGCGGGAATTGATGGGAAATACAATCTATTACAACGCGGTAGTATCAACGCCACGTTCAATTTCATTAGCATTACCTATGATGGAGCTACTGGAAACTCGGTAGAGTTTGAGCTGCTTGAAGGACTGAAAGCGGGATTGAACTTCACGTGGAGTGTATTCTTTCAAATGCGTGTGGGCAAAAACATGCAGGTTAACCTACAATACAGCGGAAGAAAGAGTGGCGATAACGACCCCGTTCATACAGGAACGGTGCAGGTGAGAGCCTTTTTCTAACCGCGCTTATGTAGTGCGCTTGTGACGCATGGGATGAATATAAATCGGCTACTTTTTTGGGGTAGAATAATAATTTCAGGATTTTGCAAGGGTTTCATCTCCTAAGTTGCACATGCGTTTGAGCATCAAACAGACAACCTCATTTCTGACATGTTCTTGAAAGGTGTTTCGCTGCGCAGCGAGGATGCCGAATTGGTGAATTACACTGGTTGGTTGGAGCAGAAGTTGATTAAAACTCAAACGTCTCCATAAACTTAGTAGTGTAATTTCCCTTGATGAATTCAGGGTCGTCCATCAATTTACGATGGAACGGAATGGTTGTTTTTACACCTTCAATCACGTATTCATCCAGTGCCCTACGCATTTTGGCAATGGCTTCTTCGCGGGTTTGCGCCACGGTGATGAGTTTACCAATCATCGAATCGTAGTTCGGTGGAATACAGTACCCTGCATAAATGTGCGAGTCAACACGAATTCCATGACCACCAGGGGTGTGCAGCGTTGTAATGCAGCCGGGGCTTGGACGGAAGCCATGCTCTGGGTCTTCTGCGTTGATGCGGCATTCCATGGCGTGCATCAGCGGGAAGTAGTTTTTTCCTGAAACAGGAATTCCAGCTGCTACCTTTATTTGTTCCCAGATGAGGTCGTAGTTTATTACTTCCTCCGTAATGGGGTGCTCCACTTGAATCCGCGTGTTCATCTCCATGAAATAGAAATCGCGGTTCTTGTCAACGAGAAATTCAACGGTTCCAGCACCTTCATAATTAACGGCAGCAGCGGCTTTCAAAGCGGCTTCGCCCATTCTATCGCGCAATTCATCCGTCATAAACGGAGAAGGCGTTTCTTCCATCAATTTCTGATGGCGTCTTTGAATAGAACAATCGCGCTCAGAAAGGTGACAGTAATTGCCATGCTGATCGCCCACAATTTGAATCTCGATGTGTCGTGGATCCTCAATGAATTTCTCCATGTACATCCCGTCATTTCCGAACGAGAACGCTGCCTCTTTTCTGGCAGAATCCCAATGTTCTTCCATTTCTTCCTCACTCCAAACCACACGCATCCCTTTGCCACCGCCTCCAGCTGTGGCTTTAATCATCACAGGATACTTGACCTTTTTGGCCGTTTTCTTCGCGTCAGCAAGGTCTTTCAACAAACCTTCTGATCCAGGAATACACGGAACTCCAGACTTAATCATGGTTGATTTGGCAGAGGCTTTGTCGCCCATCCCATCAATCATTTCTGGCGATGCTCCAATGAATTTGATGCCGTGTTCGCCACAAATCCGTGAGAAATTGGCATTCTCAGAAAGAAATCCATAACCAGGATGAATAGCATCTGCGTTGGTTATTTCTGCTGCCGCGATAATACTTGGAATATTCAAGTAGCTCTGCGCGCTTGGCGGAGGACCGATACAAACAGCTTCATCCGCAAAACGAACGTGCAGACTGTCCTTGTCGGCCGTTGAATAAACAGCAACCGTCTTGATATTCATTTCCTTACACGTACGAATGACGCGCAAAGCAATTTCGCCTCTGTTGGCTATGAGAATTTTCTTGAACACAACAAACGGTTTGAATGATTAATGTGGTTCGATCAGGAATAACGGTTGGTCGTATTCAACAGGTGTTGAATCGTCAACCAGAACCTTCACGATTCTTCCGCTCACTTCTGCCTCAATCTCGTTGAAGAGTTTCATTGCTTCGATGATGCAGATGGTGTCGCCTTTCTTCACCTCATCGCCAACACCCACAAAAGGCGGCTTTTCTGGTGATGAAGAACGATAGAACGTTCCAATCATCGGAGATTTAACCTCCTCGTAATTGTCGTTCTCTGCTGGAGCCTCTGCCTTGGCAAGAGGTGTTTCGGCAGCAGGTTGATGCGCAGCCGGAGCATGTGGTGCAAAATCTGCTGATTGAGGGGCAACCGCCTGAACAATCTGAACCTCAGGTTGTCCACCTCGTTTGTACGGAGGTGTTTTGATGGTAATTTTGAATCCTTTTGATTCGATTTCTACCTCGCTCACGCCTGATTTAGACACGAATTTTATCAGTTCTTGGATTTCCTTAATATCCATGCTTTTTCCCTTAATTGAGGATCAAATGTATAAATTTTGATGGCAGTCTGTCTTGTTATTCAGGCGTGTTGTAAGCCCACTTCAAGTACAGTGCACCCCAAGTGAAACCGCCACCAAAGGCGCTGATGATCAAATTGTCACCTTTCTTCAATTTAGATTCCCATTCGTGTAAACACAATGGAATGGTTCCGTTGGTGGTATTGCCGTATTTCATGATGTTCAGCATCACCTTTTTTTCGTCCAATCCCATACGAGAAGTCGTGGCATCAATAATTCGTTTGTTGGCTTGGTGAGGCACTAAGTAGGCGATATCATCGGCAGTTAGACCATTCCGTTGCATGATTTCTTCCGAAACATCCGCCATTTTAGTCACTGCAAATTTGAAAACCGCTGCCCCTTCCTGATAGACATAATGTTCTTTGGCATCAACCGTTTGGTGCGTAGCAGGTCTGGCAGAACCACCTGCTTTCTGATGAAGATGCACAACGCCCGAACCATCGGTGTGTAATTGATGATCAATCAGACCGTTTCCTTCGGTGTTTGGCTCCATTAGAACCGCTCCAGCCGCATCTCCAAAAATGATGCATGTGGCGCGGTCGGTGTAATCAATGATGGACGACATCTTATCGGCACCAATTACCACAACCTTCTTGTAGCGTCCACTTTCAATATACATCGAGGCGGTGGTAAGCGCGTAGATAAATCCAGAACAGGCCGCATTCAAATCAAAGCTGAACGCATTCACCATTCCGCACTGATCTGAAACGATGTTTGCCATGGCTGGAAACTGCATATCGGCCGTAACCGTGGCGCAGATTACCAAATCAACATCCTCAGGATTTGTATTGGTTTTTTCGAGAAGACCTTTCACCGCTGGAATCGCCATTTTGGACGTTCCCATGTCTTCTCCTTTCAGAATTCTTCGCTCTTGAACACCTGTGCGAGATTGTATCCACTCATCGTTGGTATCAACCATGGTTTCAAGCTCAGCATTGGTGAGTTTGTACTCAGGAACCGAAGTATTTATTCCTGTAATGGCCGCTCTGGTTTTCGTCTCACTCATTCCTTTACTTCCAGTTTTTGGGTCTGCTGATACGAATTACGAATCCTGTACGAATGCGTCTTCATTCGCGGTAGATGCCATTCGTCATATTCGTACCTATTTTTATCGGTATTCGTAATTCGTATCAGCAAAAACAATCCGCTTCTAAACAAAAATTGCGGCTAAGTTAGCCGCAATCCTTTTCTACACAAATCCGAATTTCGGAATGCGTTATGCTTTCTCCATTACTACTTTTCCCTTGTAGTAAAGTTTTCCTTCGTACCAATGGGCACGGTGGTAAAGATGTGGTTCGCCAGTTGTCGGACACAAAGCAATTGTAGGAGCCTCAGTTTTGTAATGAGTTCTTCTCTTGTCTCTGCGTTGCTTGGATATTTTCCGTTTAGGATGTGCCATTATATTGTACTTAATACGTGTTAATCGTTCAGTTGATCTTTGATTTTATTCAATCCGGCCCATAAAGGGTTATTCTTTTTCGCGTCCACTTCGGAGTCTTTCAACACCTTCAATGTGTCTTTGTCACACATCGAATCATCCCCACTTTCCTCACAAGGAATCTTCCGTAACGGAACGTTCAATTCTATAAACTCGTAGATTAGTTGCGAAACATCCAATTCATATTCGTCTCTGGGAATAACCAAAAGGTTATCGTCAGGTTCGTCAAAATCATCACCGAATTTCACATAAATCTGATGTTCTCCGCTCACATGCTGGCGATAGTCCACCGTGCATCTATCACAGCTTTCCATCACCCAACCATTCAGTTCAAAGTCAAGAACCATCATTGTAGACTTCTTGTCCAACACAACAGCTACTTCAACTTTTCCCTTACTGATGGGAGAATAATCGAGTTTTTCAAAGAACGCATCGTCAACATCGAAGTCAAAAAGGTGTTTTCCCAGTTTCAATCCTGAGAATTGAACCTTGAATGCACTAGAACTTTCCATGTTTCAGAACGAGGGCTGCAAAAGTAAACATTCCGATGAATGTTGCAATGGTTGTTTTTTGATTGATTTTAGAGAACTATTTGAGTCTATCCTCAATGAAGTTGAACGGCCTACAATCAGGTTAAATCACTTTACTCAGTCAAATCTGTGTTCTATTTTACGTACAAAACCGCCTTCACCGCCTCTATCGTGTCCTTCACATTGGGCAACCACTCCTCCACAAAAGCTGGAGCATACGCCAACGGGGTGTCCTTGCAGGTGATGCGTTTCACGGGCGCATCCATGTAATCAAACGCGTTCTTCTGAACATTATAGGTAATCTCAGAAGAAATGGAAGCCAACGGCCACGCCTCTTCCACTATCACCAATCGGTTAGTCTTCTTCACAGACTCAATAATGGTTAGGTAATCAATTGGACGAACGGTTCTTAGGTCAATAACCTCCACTTCAATGCCATCTTTCGCCAATTCTTCAGCCGCAGCAAGGGCCACTTTCATAATCTTACCGAAGGAAACAATGGTCACATCCTTTCCTTTCCGCACGACATCTGCTTTCCCAATTGGAATAAGATATTCCCCTTCAGGAATCATCCCTTTATCGCCATACATCTGCTCACTTTCCATAAAAATGACGGGGTCATTATCGCGGATGGCCGATTTCAAAAGTCCTTTTGCATCGGCAGGATTGGACGGAACAACCACTTTCAAACCGGGGCAGTTGGCGTACCAGCTTTCAAATGCTTGCGAGTGTTGTGCCCCTAATTGTCCTGCAGAACCTGTTGCGCCACGGAAAACCATTGGCGCACCGAATTGACCAGCAGACATGTGCAAAATCTTGGCAGCCGAGTTAATCAACTGATCGATTGCAACGAGCGAGAAATTAAACGTCATAAACTCCACAATAGGCCGAAGCCCGTTCATTGCAGCACCAACGGCAATTCCGGAAAAACCCAGCTCAGCAATAGGAGTGTCAATCACACGCTTCTCGCCAAACTCCTCCAGCATTCCTTGGCTCACTTTGTAAGCACCATTGTATTCGGCCACTTCTTCTCCTATAAGAAACACGGTTTCGTCTCTTCGCATTTCCTCACTCATCGCTTCGCGGAGTGCTTCTCTGAATTGTACTTCTTTCATGTTTTCTTCGTTGGTTCAAATATACGTAGAGTAGCATGCTACGTCTCTATAGATTCCGACAGGTCATTCACAATCAGCTTTGCAGCGGCTTCCGAAGCGCCACCCCCGCCAAGCGCTTTCCAAAGATTATCGTAATCCTGCTGCATGGTCTTTTGTGCGCTCTCATCATTCAGCAGGCGTTTCAATTCAGTAACAATCGCTTCGGTGTTCAGTTTTGATTGAATCAACTCCTTCACAACTGGTCTATCAAGAATCAGATTAACAAGAGAGATGTACGGCACTTTAATCAAACTCCGTGCAATGCGAACCGATATGCCGCTGGCTTTGTAACACACCACTTGCGGCACTTTCAACAGTCCCGTTTCCAAAGTTGCTGTGCCAGAAGCTACCAGCGCAGCCTTTGACCTTGAAAGCAACTTGTATGTTCCTTCTTCAAAAACCTTCGCATTCCCCAAATTGAAACGGGTCTGGTAAAACGCGGCCGTTCTCCCAGGTGCTTTCCCAATGAGGAAATGATAATCAGGGAAATGTTCCTGAACCTTCAGCATTTCAGGCAGAATATGCTTGATCTCTTGCTCCCGCGATCCAGGCAACAGCGCAATCACGTTCTGACTTCCAACTCCTATCTCCTGTCTCCTATCTCCTATCTTCTGATTTCTAGCTTCAATTTCATCAATCAGCGGATGTCCCACAAAATCAACATCCATTCCGTGCTTCGCGAAGAATTCCTTCTCAAACGGAAGAATGGCCATCAAGCGGTCGATGTTCTTTTTCATCTGCTTCACACGGCTTTCCTTCCATGCCCAAACCTGTGGTGAGATGTAATAGAAAACCTTGATGCCGCGCTGCTTGGACCATTTGGCCATCCGCAGATTGAACCCTGGATAATCAATCAGAATGATGGCGTCCGGTTTATTGTATTCTAGCGCCTTCTTGCAGATCTTGAAGTTCTCACGAACGGTTCCGAGGTTTTGCACCACCTCTAGAAACCCCATGAAGTTCAGCTTGTCCAACGGACGAAGAACCTTCATTCCAGCGCTTTGCAGTAGATCACCGCCAAAACCTTCGAACTGTGCATCAGGAGAAAGTCGCTTAATTGCCTTCAGCAGATTGGCTCCGTGCATATCGCCAGAAGCCTCTCCGGCTATGACGAAGAATTTCATAGAATGAAAAACTTCAGGGCAACGATGACGAGGCCGTACATGAATGTGGCCATGATAACTCCGCGAGCAGAAACATCCAGTTTCAACCGATAGAAAACGAAGAAAGCTCCGAGGTTTCCAAGAAGTCCGATAGAGATCAATCCCGGAAGATTGTTGCTTTGAATCATCACCTCATAAAACCCAATCAGGCTCGTATGCCCGAACTGAACCTTCCAAAATCCGAGCATTACCAATAGCGGAGCAATGATTCCGACTATCAATCCGAGAATCATGCTGTCCCTGTTCATTTTCATTCCTGATGTATTTTATCTCTTGCCTCTTGCCCCCAGTTTTCTCATCCAAAATCCCAATCATTCAAACGTGGCATAGCGTGGTGTGCCGTCAGATCAAACTGAACAGGAACGGCAGAAACGTAGCCATTGTTCAAGGCCCAAACATCGGTATCCTCACCTTTATCATAATTGGCAAACGCACCGGTCAACCAATAATATTTTCTACCATGGGGATCTTTACGCATATCAAACTCTTCTTCCCATTTGGCGTTGGCCTGTCGGCAGATTTTTACTCCCTTAATCTGTTCCAACGGAAGATCGGGAATGTTCACGTTCAGGAGCGTTCCGGTTGGCATTCCGAAATGAAGCATATTCTTGATTATCATCTTCACGAAGTGCTTCGAAGCAGTGAAGTCTGCATTCAGTGAGTAGTTCAAGAGAGAAAATCCAACGGAAGGAATTCCTTCAATCGCACCTTCCATGGCAGCAGACATGGTGCCGCTATAAATAACATTGATGGAATGATTCGCTCCATGGTTGATGCCCGAAATAACGAGGTCAGGCTTTCGGTCAAGAATCTTATCAATGGCAATCTTCACGCAATCCACAGGCGTTCCGCTGCACTGATAGCCTAAACTTTCGCCATGATAGCTGACCTTATCCAAGCGCAATGGCTTGTTCAGCGTGATGGCGTGTCCCATGCCGCTCTGCGGACTATCGGGTGCCACCACCACCACTTCGGCCAGTTCTTGCGCAGCCTCCACCATCGCCTGAATTCCAGGTGCGGTTATTCCATCATCGTTCACGGCAAGTATCAGCGGGCGTTTCTTCGTCATTGTCTTTTATTTGCGACAAAGGTAAGGGCTTGCAGCAGTTTGGGTTCGATGCGGCAGTTTGGGTTCGATGCATCGAACCCAAACTGCCACATCCTGACAACATTTCCGATTGCTGAAAAACATTAACACATCTTGTCGCACAATTATGTCAATATGCGGTTATAGCTTTGCGCCACTTCAATTGGTATGTGAATTGACAATTGAGGCATAACTTAACAACACTAAAAAAGAAATAACATGTTTGGATTTGATCCTGTTTTATTGATTCTCGTTATCGGGTTTGCGATTATCGGGTTTTTCGTCAGCAGACGCTTAAAGTCTGTATTTGAGGAGTATTCAAAAATGCCGCTGAGTTCTGGAATGACCGGAGCGCAGGTGGCGGAGAAGATGCTCAGAGACAATAATATATATGATGTGAAGATTGAAAGCGTTCCGGGCAAATTGACCGACCACTACAATCCGGCCAACAAAACGGTTAACCTCAGTCCAGAAGTTTATTCTGGAAAAAGCGTTTCAGCTGCTGCTGTTGCTGCACACGAATGCGGTCATGCGGTACAACATGCTGTTGAGTATCCTTGGTTGCAAATGCGTTCGCAGATGGTGCCTATTGTGAACTTCAGCTCAAAGGCATTGAATTTCGTTTACATCGCAATGATTTTCCTAGCGTATGTATCCAATCTTTGGAGTCAGATGCTATTGGTAATCATCATTCTACAAGGAGCCATCACGCTTTTCTCAGTGGTGACATTACCAGTGGAAATGGATGCCAGTAACCGAGCTTTGGCGTGGCTCAATACCAGTGGATTGACCAAAGGGAAAGAACACGAAGCAGCCACAACCGCCTTAAACTGGGCTGGAAGAACCTATATCGTTGCCGCTTTGGCTTCGTTGACGACCCTGCTTTACTACGTGATGCGCTATGTAGGAAGCAGAGATTAATCATCAGGCTAAACACGCTTAAAAAAGGTCTTCTGAAAAGCAAATTTCAGAAGACCTTTTTTTATGCCGTAAACTTGGATTTGAAATCCGAATTGAGGGTCGCAATGTATTCGAGCAGCGCCTCCTTTCCATCACTCTTTTCGGCCGAGGTCAGAACCTGAAGTGGTAACTCATCCCATGTTTCGAGCATTTTTGCTCGGTACTTCTTGAGCATGGGCTCAATCTCGCCACGCTTCAGTTTATCCAACTTGGTGAAGACCATGGTAAATGGTATTCCTGAAACGCCTAACCATTCCATGAACTCAAGATCGATTTGTTGTGGAGTGTGTCTGATATCGACAAGAACAAACACGGTTACCAAATTTTCCCGTTGAAGAATATAATCGTTGATCATCTTCTCGAATTTCTTCCTATAAGACGGTGGAACTTTTGCATAACCATATCCTGGCAAATCCACCAAGTACCACGATTCATTAACCATGAAGTGATTGATGAGCTGTGTCTTTCCAGGTGTAGAACTGGTCTTGGCCAAGTTCTTTCTTCCCATCAACATATTAATAAGGGAAGACTTGCCCACATTCGATCGTCCGATGAATGCAAATTCAGGTCGGTCGGGTTTAGGACACTTGCGCATGTCCGAGTTGCTCATCACAAACTCGACATCTTTTATCACCATAAGATCAATCGTTAAGAACGTGTTTTTTCATCCAAGGCGACAATAGTGCATTGAACTGTTTCGGATGCTCCATCATTGGCGCATGACCGCATTTATCAATCCAATGCAACTCCGAATTAGGAAGCAGCTCATGAAACTCTTCCGCGACCTCTGGCGGTGTTACGCCATCATTTTTACCCCAGATTAAACAAGTGGGAATTGTAATGTTTGGAAGGTCATTCTTCATATTATGACGAATAGCCGACTTGGCAATAGCCAAAACTCGGATTAGTTTATTCCGATCATTGATAATCTCAAAAACCTCTTCAATCAGACTTTCTGTGGCATTTGCAGGGTCGTAGAACGTGTCTGCTACTTTCTTTTTAATGTACTCTCGGTCTTCCCTTCTTGGAAACGAACCACCAAAGGCGTTCTCGTATAAACCAGAGCTTCCAGTCAATATCAAAGCCTTCACCTTGTTTGGGTGCGCGACTGAATATACTAGCGACACGTGACCTCCAAGCGAATTACCAAGTAAAGTCAAATCATCGAAGTTTTTGAACACAACGAATTCATGGATGTAGGCAGCCAATTCTTTCACATTGGTCTTCAACAACGGTAGTTCGTAAATGGGCATAATCGGAATTACCACTTTGTAATCCTTGGAGAATTCCTCCAGCACATCCTGAAAATTGCTGAGTGCCCCGAACAGACCATGAAGCACAAGCAACACTGGGCCTTGTCCTTGCTCAATGTATTTATGTCCTGATTCCTCCTTTACCACTTGGATTGACGCTTTCGACAAAATTAACCAAAAATGAAGGGGCAAAATCTCACATAAATCAAGTGAAAAACGATTAGGTTATTAACATTAGTACCACTTTCTACCACCAATCTATCTGTACTTAAATGTATTTGATTGGCATTGAATCGTAACCATTTCGTAGATTTGAACTATAAAGTTTTCAACAGTTGTGGTAAACTGTGGTAAAGAGTGGTAGATAATCCATTACTTTACCTGATAAATTCTAGTGTAAGTGACCAACATTATCGGCACATATGAATGCAAAGTGGACGCCAAGGGCCGACTCATGCTACCTACAGCATTGAAGAAGCAATTGACGTCTCAACTCGAAAGCGGCTTCGTTTTGAAGCGCGGCATGTTTGAGAAGTGCATTGAATTGTACCCGATGAGTGAGTGGGATGACAAGATGAGTAAGGTGAACAGGCTGAACAGGTTTGTGCGCAAGAATGTCGAATTCATCAGGTTGTTTACGGCTGGGGTGAGGATCGTTGAGCTAGATGCAACGGGCCGATTGCTGATTCCTAAAGATCTTGTAGGATTCAGTTCAATCACCAATAGCATCGTTCTCGCAAGTGCTGGCACCTATGTGGAAATATGGGACAAAGACGCTTACGAGGAGAAGTTGAGCAATCCTGAAACAGACATTGCCACACTGGCTGAAGAAGTCATGGGCAGCCTAAATGATGGGGCTGATGACCTACCATGACCCCGTCCTGTTACAGGAATGCGTTGACGGCTTAAAGATCAATCCCAACGGGATTTACGTGGATCTCACCTTCGGTGGAGGTGGTCATTCACGAGAGATTTTAAAGCATTTGAAAGGCGGACATCTGTACGCCTTCGATCAGGATAAAGACGCACAAATGAACCTGCTACAGGACGAACGTTTCACATTTATACCACACAACTTTAGGTATGTGCGCAACTTCCTGCGGTATTTTAAAGCCATTCCTGTTGATGGTGTTTTGGCTGATCTGGGTATTTCTTCTTTTCAGATAGACGAACCAAGTCGAGGATTCAGCACGCGAGCAGATGGCCCGCTAGACATGCGAATGTCGGACGGAATTGAGCTCACTGCAAGAACAATCATCAACGAATACACCGTAGAAAACCTCTCACGGATCTTTCGGGAAAACGCAGATCTGAAGGAGGCTTGGAAGCTTTCAAAAGCGATTGTAGCTGCCAGAGGCGTTGAGCCGATTGAAACCATCGAACAATTCAAAGTGGTAATTCTTCCCAGCGCACAGCGAGGAAAGGAAAACAGCTTCATGTCCCGTGTTTTTCAAGCGATAAGAATAGAAGTGAACGATGAGATGAATGCATTGGAGGAAATGCTTATTCAAATGCCCAACATTCTTTCGGAAGGTGGGCGATTGGCGGTCATTTCTTATCACTCCCTCGAAGATCGTTTGGTGAAAAATCTTGTCAGAAGCGGAAATATTGATGGAAAAGTGGAGAAGGATTTTTTCGGAAAACCACTCGTTCCATTCAACGCCATATCAAGAAAACCCATCATCCCAACGGATGAAGAAATAGAAAGAAACCCTCGTGCTAGAAGCGCAAAATTGAGAGTTGCAGAAAAGATCTAATGAGTCAGGAAACGGAAAATACAACAGAGGAAAGAGGCGTTGCAAAACGCATTCTCGGTGTGCTTGACGGAAGTTTCCTCACACGTGATAATATGTTGAACAACATTCCATTTCTGCTATTCATGTTCGGCATTGGCATATTCTACATCGGCAATAGCCATTTCGGAGAAAGCACCATCATTGGAATGGAGAAAATGAATCGCGAAATCAAGGAATTGAAATCAGAATTCATCTCCACACGATCAGAATTAATGTTTGTCAGCAAGCAAAGTGAAGTAGCAAAAGCGGTGGCACCGATGGGCATTTATGAAAGCGTGGTCCCTCCAAAGAAAATTGTGGTCAAATCAAAAGAACATCCTGAGAATTGAGCCACGAAAAGGAAATAAAAACCCGTGTCTATGTATCCTATGGACTGATGTGCATTTTCGCCATTGCAATTGTTGCGCGTGTAGCACAAATTCAGTTCGTTGAGGGAGAAAAATGGAAGGAAAAGGCTGAGACACAGACCACCGCTTTCCGCGAAATTGAAGCAGCACGTGGAAACATTTTCTCGACCGATGGCAGTCTTTTGGCCACTTCAGAGCCAATCTATGAGATTCGCTGGGACGCGGCTGTACCAACATTGAAGGATGATTATTTTAATGAGCATATCGGAAAATTATCGCGGCAGCTTTCTGGACTTTTCGGAGACAAATCAGCCGAGGCATACAAACGAGAACTGACCAAAGCTCGACTCAACAAGAGTCAGTATTACCTCATCAAAAGAAAGGTCGGTCACAAAGAATTGAAGGCGCTTCGCGAGTTTGACATCTTCAATCTTGGCAAATACAGCGGTGGACTCATTTACAATCAGCACAACAAGCGGTCAAAACCATTTAAACAACTGGCGGCTCGAACAATTGGCTATGATCAACCAGGATTCAGCGTTGGTTTAGAAGGTGCTTATTCTGCTGAATTGGCAGGAGTTGGTGGCAAACGCCTAATGCGGAAAATTGCTGGTGGCAATTGGAAACCGCTGAGTGATGAGAACGAAATTGAACCAGAAGATGGCTCTGACCTTGTCACTACCATCGACATCAACATTCAGGATGTGGCGCAAAATGCGCTGCTGACCCAGTTGCAAAAGCACGGTGCACATCACGGTTGTGCCATATTGATGGAGGTGCAAACGGGCAACATCAAGGCCATTGCCAATCTGACCTTGCAGGGAGATGGCTCTTATGCTGAGACCTACAACTATGCCATCGGCTCCACTACTGAGCCTGGTTCCACATTCAAATTGGCAAGCCTACTTTGCCTGCTGGAAGACGGCTTCGTGGACCTAACCGACTCGGTTGACATTGAGGGCGGCATCAAGCAATACTACAAAGCCACCATGAAGGACTCCAAAACGGGTGTTTATGATAAGATAACTGTGGCCAAAGTATTCGAGATCTCATCCAATGTTGGTGTGTCAAAACTGGTGAATAAGTATTATCAAAAGGACCCTCAGAAGATGATTGATCGCCTTGTGGCGATGGGACTGAATAATCCGCTTGGATTGGAAATTCCTGGGGAAGGACAACCGTCAATTCCATCTCCAAAAGACGCTAGCTGGTCTGGAATCTCGCTTCCGTGGATGAGCATTGGATATGAAGTGCTTCAAACGCCATTGCAAATTCTTGCCTTCTACAA
This sequence comes from Flavobacteriales bacterium, assembly GCA_041687875.1. Taxonomy (GTDB): domain Bacteria; phylum Bacteroidota; class Bacteroidia; order UBA10329; family UBA10329; genus UBA10329. The sequence goes on from JBDNJH010000117.1 coordinate 24,776, forward strand.
TGCGATTGCGAATGATGGCAAAATGGTGCGTCCGAAGTTCGTTAGCAGCATCACCAAGCATGGGACGCTTGAGAAGGAATTCCCAACGGTTGTTCTTAAAGAACGCATTTGCTCTCAAAAAACCGTTGACAAGCTAAAATCGATGATGGAAGGTGTGGTTGAGCACGGCACAGCAAGCAACCTGAAACACGCCAACTACAAAATTGCCGGAAAGACTGGGACCGCCCAAATCTCCAAAGGCGGTAGCTACCACCGCGACAAAAGCTACCAAGCTTCGTTTGTGGGCTATTTCCCTGCCGACAAACCGCGCTATACCTGCATTGTGGTGGTGGATTCGCCAACAAGTTCTGTCTATTACGGCAACGTGGTGGCAGGGCCGATCTTCAAGGAGATCTCGGATAAGGTTTATTCCACCCAAGTGAAGATGTTGGAAGAGGTGGGGACCGACCCACAATTGGCCGATCTTCTAATTCCGTTCTCAAAAGTGAGTGAGAAACAAGATCTCGTTACAGCTTTTGAAGCGCTCAATATCAAAACGGATGTGAAAGATCCTGATGCCAAATGGGCTTTGGCCTCTGCTGATTCAAATTCGGTTGACATCATTGAGCGTGAAGTAATCGAGAACCTCGTTCCGCGTGTGGTGGGAATGGGTGCCATGGATGCACTTTTCCTATTGGAAAACTCAGGTTTGAAAGTAAGCTTGGTCGGGTCTGGCGTTGTTCGTCAGCAATCAATTCTACCTGGAACACGCGCCTTACGCGGTAACGAAATAATCCTTCGCCTCTCATGAAGCTGCTGAAGGACATATTATACAAAGCAGGAATCGAGGAAGTGGTAGGCTCCACCAATGTGGCGATTGAGAATGTTTGCATTGACTCGCGTCAAGCAAAGAAATTCTCGCTCTTCGTTGCGGTGAAGGGGACGCAAATGGATGGACACGACTACATCGCCCAAGCCATTAAGCAAGGTTCACAGGCAATCATCTGCGAAACACTTCCGGAAAATCTGGTAAAGGATGTGAATTACGTTCAAGTGAAGAACAGCCGATATGCTGCTGGCATCATCGCTTCCAACTTCTTCGACAATCCTTCTGAGGATTTAAAGTTGGTAGGTGTAACTGGAACGAACGGTAAGACAACCACTGCCACCTTGCTTTACGAACTTTTCGTGGGCCTTGGCTACAAAGTTGGACTCATCTCAACGGTCAGAAATCTGATTAATGGCGTTGAAGTCGCTGCTACGCACACCACGCCTGACCCAATCAACCTCAATAAACTATTGGCCGAAATGGTCGGTGCGGGCTGCGAATTCTGCTTCATGGAAGTGAGTTCACACGCGTTGCATCAGCATCGTGTGGCTGGATTGAATTTTAAAGGAGCGATTTTCACAAACATCACCCACGACCACCTCGATTACCACGAAACTTTCAGCAATTACATCGCTGCCAAAAAGATGCTGTTTGATGGTCTTTCCTCCAAAGCATTTGCGCTTATAAATGTGGATGACAAGAACGGTGAAGTGATGGTGCAGAACACCAAAGCAAAGGTCGTTACCTACGGATTGAAGTCGATGGCCGACCGCAAGGCGAAAATCCTTGAGAACAATCTCACTGGTCTCATTCTGAATATTGACGGACAGGAAGTGATCACGCGATTGATTGGTTCGTTCAACGCTTACAACATTCTTAGTGTTTACGGAGCTGCACTCGAATTGAAGGAAGAAAAACTTCAGATTCTGACCACACTCAGCAATCTTCATTCGCCAGAAGGAAGATTTCAATTCTTCAAAACTCCGAACAACATTCTCGGAATTGTGGATTACGCCCACACGCCAGATGCGTTGGATAATGTGCTTTCTACCATCCGTGAATTGAGAACGGGTAACGAAAAACTGGTAACGCTTGTGGGTTGTGGTGGTGATCGCGACAAAACAAAGCGGCCAGAAATGGCTCGAATTGCGGCAGAAGGAAGCGACAAAGTAATCCTAACCTCGGACAATCCGCGAAGCGAAGAGCCACAGCAGATCATTGAAGACATGAAAAAAGGTCTAGATCCCGTGCTGGTGAGAAAAGCTGTGACCATACTAGATCGTGCTGAAGCAATCCGCACCGCGTGCATGCTGGCTCAACCTGGCGACATCATTCTTGTGGCAGGAAAAGGCCATGAAAAATACCAGGAAATTAAAGGTGTGAAAACGCCTTTTGACGACATGGAAATACTGACCACAAACCTCAAACAGATTAACTGATGCTGTATCATCTGTTCGAATTCCTTCAAACCAATTATGATGTGCCTGGGGCAGGTGTGTTCCAATACATCTCGTTTCGTGCGGCTGCCAGCGTCATCACTTCGCTGATATGTTCCATGATTATTGGCAAGAAAGTGATTGAATATCTGCAGTTGAAACAAGTGGGCGAAATTGTGCGTGACCTCGACCTCGCTGGGCAAATTCAGAAGCAAGGAACGCCAACAATGGGCGGCATCATCATCCTGTCATCCATCCTTATTCCGACCCTTCTTTTCGCGCAGCTAAATAACGTGTATGTGATTCTGATGATTGTTTCAACTGTTTGGCTCGGCACCATCGGGTTTATTGATGATTACATCAAGGTTTTCAAAAAAGACAAGGAAGGTCTTGCTGGGAAATTCAAAATTATGGGCCAAGTCGGCATCAGTCTCATCGTGGCTTGCACGCTCTATTTCAATGATAATGTAGCGGTGAAAGACCGTATTGCAAGTGGTGGTCACAGCATTGAA
>JBDNJH010000118.1:0-5202 GCA_041687875.1 Flavobacteriales bacterium
ATTTTGACTGCCGCCATTCCTTCCGAAAAGCCCCAAGTGTCGTCATACTTTGCTGGGATAACATCGATGCCTGAGGAATTGAAAAATCCGAACTTCCCTTTTTTCTTGGCGGCAAATCGTCCATCCTTAATGGGGTCAATCAACTCATAGTCGAAAGCTTTCACCTGCGTTCCGGTCTTATCAATTACGCCATATTTCTTGCCTTTTCTGACAATGGCTTTTCTATCCAAAAACCGAAAACGCGCCATTTCATCCAACTCACCATGGTAGGTAAGCGCAATCACTTCATTCCCGTAGCGGTCAATAAATCCGACCTTTCCGTCTAGCAGCACACAGGCCAATCCTTCCGAAAATTTGCCAATGCGGTCATACTTGCAAGGTGTAATGGAATCTCCATTGGTATTGATGAGCCCCATTTTTTCATCCTTCACCACGCGCGCCAGTCCATCTTCAAAGGGCTCGGCCTCGTCATACTGACATTTGATAATTACCGACCCTTTTGTATCGATATATCCTTTTAATTCCCTCAGTTCAATGACAGCCAATCCCTCCGAAAAATCCCAAGCATCCTCAATCTTCAGGGGAATGGTGAGTTCGCCTTTCATGTTCACAAAACCGTATAGCCCATCCTTGACCACGCTTGCCATGCCATCCTTAAAGTCGTACATCTCATCATAAATGATTTCCACGGCCACATTGCCCTCGTTGTCCAACATACCATATTCTTCTCCACGAGCCACAATGGCAAAACCATTACTAAAAAGCTCGGCCTCATCATTATTGAAGGAGATGATGGTCTTTCCGCGCTTGTCTATGTAACCCCAACGCCCATCCTTGAACACGGGTGCCAGTCCTTCGCTGAAATCGGCTGCGTTTTCGTACAGGAATGGAATGACCACCTTTCCGCTTCTGTTCACGTAGCCGAACTTGCCGTTCTGTTCTGCTGGAAAAAGTTGTGTTGTAAGGATGTTCAACTCATCGTTCAGCTCATTTGCAAACGGATAGTTGGGATATTCGAGTTTGAAGTCGGCCACGGTCTCCACGTTCAATTGCGGTACGGAGAGCTTGTAGAGCTTTCGCCAGGCCTCGTTCAAATGCGATGATCCGGGATTTTGTTTGATAAACTCGTGCACCGACCGCACAGTCGGGTTTTCCATTGAGATCTGGTAAATGTGGTCATCGGCCTGCCGTTTGAAGGGAGAATCGGGATGTGCGTCAATGAAATCCCTGTAACTGTCAACCGTGCCACTTTTGGTCTTCGCTTCAAATAGGAATTTCTCGTAAAGCACCTTGCCTTCTATGGATTCAGGTGCATTGGGGAACTCACGGAGGAAGCGTTCTACTGCATCCATAGAATTGGTGGCCTTTGCCACTTCAAACGATATGGTGGCCTTCAGGTCGAGTATGTCTTTTTTTTGCGGAGCGGAAGGAAAACGTTCGAGAAATGAATCGCAGGCGCGCACGGTTCGTTTCTCATTTACCTCATTTGTGGCGTAAGAATAGACCATTACCCGAAGGCCTTCCACGGCTTTTGCTGTAATGCCATATTCTTCCATTTTCTCCTTCTCCTTATCAGATGAAAGCTTCCAGAATGATTCTGTTCTGAGGGCATAGGCCTTGGCACTGTCGAGATCATAGAGCGGATTCTGCTTGGCGATATACACCATGCAAAGCCCATAATTTCCGGCCAGCTGATCCTGCTTCACCACTTTCTGAAATAACTCGCGTGCCTTGAAATAATCCTTTATCTCCAGTGCTTCGAAAGCTTTGTCGATGGTACCGGCCTGCACATGAAGTGCGTTCAGCAGCACCATGAGCATGGTGGTGAGAAAGCCGGACCTGAACGAATTGGGCTGCATTGGTTTTGTTTGTGAGGGGCACAAAAATAGCACTCCGATACTATGGTTGGTCAATCTGCCCCTAGCGGAATCACGGGGCCTGCAGATGGGGCTGCGTGAGGGGTGGGAGCGGCATCCTTTTCTGAGGCACGAAGAAAAGATACAGCGGACGACCCGGCCCCGATTTTTCATCGGGGACACGCCCAAAAAGAAACCCGAAGCAGGCCGCAGAGAACAAGGGTCTGTCAGATCTCTAGACCGGCCATCAGCACCTTGAGTTCAGCTATAATCATGGCCGTAGCGCCCCAAACGGTGTGTCCGTCCACTTCAAAAAACGGTGTGCGCATGCTGAAGCCTGAACTGAGCGTGATGTCCTTTTCCATGATGATGTCTTCTCGGAGCAGGTAACTGAGTTCGGGAATGTGAATAGATTGCACTTCGTGGTTGTCGGGTATCAGATTGGGAGCTGTGCGCATAACGCCTAGTACCGGATGCACCAGAAAGTTGCTGGGCGGTATATATAGGGAGGTCAATTGGCCGATAACGGTGACATCTTCAGGTTTGATATTGACCTCTTCCTCTGCTTCGCGAAGGGCGGTGACAACCACATCGAGGTCACTTTCTTCGGCTTTTCCGCCCGGAAAACTGATCTGCCCACTGTGTGTGCCGGCATAATCGGGTCGTTTCATCAATACGGTTCTTATCACACCGTTGTCAGGATAAAGGGCAATGAGCACCGCACCTATGCGGGCATTGGAAGTATCGGGGTTGTAGCTGCTGGCGGCCTTTACGCGAACCGGACCTGCCATACGCAGTTGCGCATCCAAACCTGGCAAAGGTGAGGTCATCCTTTCAGACAATCGTGCTATCAGTTCATCCATCATGGGGTGTAAAAGTGGTTATTTGTTATTGGGTTTTGGAGTTATTGGCTTAATGGGGACGAGAGTGAGGGACAAGGGGCGAGAGCGCAGCATCCGAAAATGAAATATTGCAGGTCAAGTGAGGGTCATTGGTTAATGAGTTGTCGATATTTGCCGACCATTATTCCGAATAACCAATAACCAATAACTAGTAACCCAATAACCCAATAACCACAACGCATGGATACTTACGGACCCGAACACTTAAAACCGACATTCTATATAGACAGCGACAACCCCGAAGTTGTTGCGTTTGCCCAAAAGAGCATTGGTAATGCAACTACGGACAAAGAAAAAGCGGTGAAGCTGTACTATGCGGTGCGCGATGGTTTTCGATACAATCCATACAACCTGAGAATGAAACCTGCGGATGTAACCGCCAGCCATCTGCTTGCTGCTGGTGATGGACATTGTATTGACAAGGCCGTTTTTTTGGCCGCTTGTGCCAGAGCGGTAGGTATTCCTTCTAGGTTGGAGTTTGCTGATGTGAAGAACCACATTAGCAGCGAGAAATTTGTGGAGAGCTTGAAGAGCGACATCTTTGCCATGCACGGCATTACGCAGTTTTATATTGATGGTAAATGGGTGAAATGCACGCCCGCATTCAATAAAGAACTGTGCGTCCTCTTCAATGTAGAACCGTTGGAGTTTGACGGTGAGACAAACAGCATGTTCCATGAGTTTGACAAGGCCGACAACAAGTTCATGGAATATGTGGCGCAACACGGGGTGTTTGATGATTTTCCACGGGAATATTTCGTGGCCGTGATGGTGCTCAACTATCCGCATTTGTTCAATTACGAAGGGCTGAGAGGGCTTTTGGTCGCTTCCTGAGCAATCCGCGAACATTCGGCAATGACCACCGAACGTTGACTCGGATGTATTTCTATACTCCCTACGGGCGATGCATCTTAATAATGCTCTCGCTCACATCGGCATAAAGCTTTTTGAGTTCGGGAGATAATGCCTCCAACACATCCAGATGTTCTTGCATCACCTTGACATCGTTGCGCTTGGCAGGGCCGGTTTGCAATGCCTTCGGATGATCGGAAAGAATATTGGCAGCCGTCTTTTTGATGAGCGGTTTCAGGATATCCAAACTCATACCGTTCTTCTCCAGTATTTCTTCGGATAAGGCATAGAAATGATTGGTGAAGTTGCAGGCAAACACGGCTGCAATGTGCGTTATCTTCCTTTGCTCCGAACTCAGAACCTGCACGTTCTCGCTGATGGAACGCGCCAGTTCCAGCAGTAGACCTTCATTCCAATTGGAGTTGCCTTCAATACAGAACGGCACTTCTTTCATGTTTACTTCCGAACCTCGGTGCATAGTTTGCAACGGGTAGAAAACTCCCAAACGGTCTGAACAATCTCCCAAAGCCGACATCGGCACGCTGCCTGATGTATGAACAACAATCTTTCCAGGACAGAATATTTTGCTGGCCACTTCGCTAATGGCATCGTCCTTCACAGCAATAATCACCACATCCGTCTCATCTGGAATAGCTTTGAAATCTGAACTGTACTCGCATGCCAACTCAAACGCCAATCGCTCACCTTTCTGCGGATCCCGATTAATGAGCATCAGCAGCTTATTGCCCGAACGCTTCAGCGCCTTTCCTAAATGGAAGGCCACATTTCCAGCACCAATAAGAACTACGTTTTTTGGTTCGAGAGGCATGGTGCGAAGTTAATAGAACACAGATTGAACTGGTCTGACTGATAAAAAGTGATTTTATCAGCCTAAATCAGTTTCATCTGTTCAATCTGTGTTCTACGATTTCAACCTCCTCCTAATCGCCATAATCGTTCCGATAATCATTACCAAGCAGCCCGCCCAAAGGATGTTGATCCAAGGGAAAATCATGGCTTTCATCACGATAAACTCGCGGTAGTTGTCTGGTTTTTCGTACACAGCAATTTCGGCCTTTCCTTCTTCAGGAATAACCTTATTCAGCACAAATCGAAGTCCTAGTTCTTCCAACTCGCCAGGAATTGGCAGCGCCATGCGATCACGAATCACATAAATCGGTTTCACTTCGTAGCGTTTTCCCGAAATATCGATGGCGGTAAGACTGGCGGCAACTGCAATGTCACCTTCCTGAATGTCATGTTTGGCTGCATCTACTTCACGTTCAAAACCATTGAAAATCACAATGGCGGTTCCAGCAAAAAGCGTGTCGCCCGGAGCCACCTGCTTCGTGCTGGTATTCTTGTATTCTTCTGGTTCTTTCTTGGCCTCTTCCGTTTCTACCTCCGCGTAAGTCACAAAGCTGTAGATGTCTTTGTGCCAGAAATGCTTGGTGTCTGGCTCAGCCACATTTCCCATTCGTGGGTTGGTCTGTACACGCGGATAAAGCGAAAAGGCTAGTTCGTACGTGTCGTTAGTTTTGGTGAGATAGTCCACCTGATAGAACACATTCACGCCTTCCTTATTCTTACCC
>JBDNJH010000119.1:0-25161 GCA_041687875.1 Flavobacteriales bacterium
CAGCTTTTCAAGCCTGTAATGTTCTGAAAATAAAGAAGTTGTACCCGATTCTTTGTACTTGCCCATAGTAAATATTATACTCGAAAAATACGCCTAATTAACTGAATAACAATAGTTTAATTTTAGATGTTGCCATAAGTTATGCTGGTAGCCCATATTGCGCTACAGGTACCGCTTCGGTGACGCTAACAGGTACTTCGGGTGGCACGTTCAGTTCTACCGCTGGTCTGAGTATCAATGCAGGTACTGGGGAAGTCAACCTAGCTACTAGTACTCCTGCTGCATATACCGTTACCTACAGTTTTGCTAGTGGTGGTTGTAGCAACACAACAACAGCTTCGGTGACCATCAATGTGCTGCCTACAGCTACCATAAGTTATGCTGGTAGCCCATATTGCGCTACAGGTACCGCTTCGGTGACGCTAACAGGTACTTCGGGTGGCACGTTCAGTTCTACCGCTGGTTTGAACATCAACGCGAGTACAGGAGAGATTAACCTAGTTACAAGTACTCCTGCTACATACACCGTGACGTATGCGGTCACGGATGGTAATGGCTGCTCGAACTCTACGACAACTTCGGTGACCATCAATGCGCTACCTCTGGTCAGTGTTCCAATTGACGAAACGATTTGTACAACCCCCAGCATTGCCGTATCTGGACTCTTGAATGGCGGTAGCTCTATTTCTGGATCAGCCACGCAGGGTCAATGGACTTGGTCTGCGATTCCAGCAACCACGGTTACACTTTCTAATACTGGTTTTGTATCCGACCCTAATAGTGTAACAACAACATTAATTGCTGGTTACGAAGGTGATGTAACTTTCACTCTAACGTCCAACGACCCGCTTGGTTGCGGAGCTGCTTCAGCAAGTTTTACAGCTACCATTATAGGCGCACAGGCCGCCACCACTTGGACTGGTACTGTTGATGCTAATTGGCACAATTCAGCGAATTGGACTAACTGCGTTCCGGGTCCAACTACGGTAACAACCATTGCGGCTACTGCCAACAATCCAAGAATTACTGCTGCTGATGGTGATTGTTTCAACATTGACATCCAAAATGGAGCTCAACTAGAAATTACTGGTTCTCTTCAGTTGAATGTTTATGAATAACTAGTCACTCCTTACCAATTCAATTTGAGTTTAGGGTAAAATAAGTTCATCATTAAGTTACAGAGCTGAGAAAGGAGGTTTTCAGAAAGTTGTCTCATCAACTTCTTCAACTTCCGTCCTGTTGCTGCTAAAAATGCATTAATCTGAGGCGATGGTTCTCCCCATAGGTAGTTCTGTCCCATCCTAAAATCTGTTTTTAGGTGGCCGATTACGGGTTCTATGGCAGCTCTTCGTCTGAACTTTTTCCGTTTGCTCCTTTTTTGATGGTCAGTATCTCGTTTCAGAGGTTTGTAATCGGGAGTGGATATTCTGGTTTTTCCTATCTGTTTTACTCCTTTGCCTCCACGGTCATAAACGACCTCTTCCGGTATGGTATGCCCATTGTCTTCTAGCTGTTTCAGTAGTGGTTCTATGGTTTTACTATCCCCGTAAAAACGGGACAGGCTATGCGGATTACCTTCAAAACTCTTAATGGCTGTTATTACCAATGATTTTGAGGTGGTTGTCAATCCTACCTTGTTTCCGAACTCATATTGTTTATGCGCTTTGCCTTTGGTAATGCAACTTGTGAAAGGTTTGTGCAGACTGTAGATCTTATCCTTATCGGTTCTCTTTTGATTTAGCACTCGCCAATAAAGAGTTAGTTGTTCTTGATGTTTTTCTAATTGAGAAGCAGGTAGATTTCTTTCAAGTTCCCGTAATAATCGCCCTGCTATTGTCTTGAGTTTTTTTCCTGATCTTTTGGCTTTCTTTCTTCGTTTTGGGTGTGCAGAGTTGTGCGTGTCGCGAACCAGCTGTTTAGAGACTCTATCGTAGGTCTGCCGTTGTTCTATCCCATTGTCCTTGGCTATGGCATTGCACTTATCAATAATCTTCTTGGCCAGTTTGGCATCGGTCGGAAAAGTGATGTTATTCTCTTGAACAGTTGTATCGGAAAGCACCTGTTTCTCTGTTGCTGATACACCATGCAATTGCACCGAATACGCAAATATCTTTCCAACTCCTTCTTCTCCAATTCTTTTTCGGAAGTGAACAAAATCACTTGGATTGCAAGGAAATTTATGAGTAAAATGGGCCATGCCGCTGAAATACTGCATGTAAGGGTTCATTATCCAAGCCTTTGCAAGAGTTTCATCTCCTAAGTTGTAAATGCGTTTGAGCATCAAACAGGCAACCATCAGGCGGATGGGCATCGAAGGCTGACCTCTTTTAGAGTAATACGTTGCGAACTCATTTTCAAAATAACTCCAATCAATTCTATCATTCAGAAGAACCAATTCGTGGTTCAAATTGATAAAAATTTTTGAGCAGTGGTTGGAAGAAATCTTGCTGATCTTGATTCTCAGATTTGCCTATCATTTATTGCAAGGTTTTGATTACAATTTAACCAAAACCTTGTAATTTACGTGGCTCTAAAACGTCTTTTCATCAACAGTAATCATTGAATATCAATGGTTTAAATGATTTGTAAGGAGCGGCTAATTTGTACAATTTCGGAATTCAATTCCCGAATTGTACGCTTTTGTGCCCAAACAAGAAAACCGTTAGAGTGGAATATTTCCGTGCTTCTTCTTTGGCAATGTAGCGGCCTTATTTTTAAGCATATCAAAGGCACGCATCAGTTTTTTCCGCGTGTCTGAAGGCAGTATCACTTCATCAACATATCCTTTTTCCGCTGCTCGATATGGATTGGCAAAATGCTTCACGTATTCGTCTTCCTTTTCTTTGAGTTTGGCCTCAGGGTCTGCTGCCGCTTTTATCTCATTTCGGAAGATGATTTCTGCCGCTCCTTTTGCGCCCATCACAGCAATTTCTGCTGAAGGCCAAGCGTAGTTCATGTCTGCACCAATGTGCTTACTATTCATTACATCATAAGCCCCACCATACGCTTTTCGGGTAATGACCGTGATACGCGGAACAGTCGCTTCGCAGAAAGCATAAAGCAGTTTCGCCCCGTTGGCAATGATGCCGTTCCATTCCTGATCCGTTCCTGGAAGGAAGCCTGGAACATCTTCAAACACAAGGAGTGGAATATTGAAACAGTCGCAAAAACGGACAAAACGTGCGCCTTTGGTTGACGCATCTATATCAAGCACTCCTGCCAGAACCGCAGGCTGATTGGCCACAATTCCGATGCTTTTTCCGCCCAAACGGGCAAAGCCGACAACCATGTTCTCAGCAAAATCCTTGTGAACCTCAAAGAAAGAATTCGTGTCTGCAACCTGCTCAATCACTTCTTTGATGTCGTAAGGCTGATTCGGGTTTTCTGGAATAATGTCATCCAGTACAATCCGTGTTTCATCGGAAGCATGATATGGAATGGATGGTGCTTCCTCTTCGCAATTCTGCGGGACGTAGCTCAGCAGTTTTTTCAGATTCTCGATGCACTCCAGATCATTGGCGAATGAAAAATGGGTTACGCCAGATTTTGTCGAGTGCGTGCTTGCGCCTCCTAGTTCTTCGGAAGTAACTTCTTCGTGTGTAACGGTTTTCACCACGTTCGGCCCAGTCACAAACATGTAGCTCGAATCCTGCACCATCATCACAAAATCGGTGAGTGCAGGAGAATAAACAGCCCCTCCAGCGCACGGTCCCATGATGGCCGAAATCTGCGGTATGACACCCGATGCGCGTGTGTTCTTGTAGAAAATATCAGCATAGCCGCCTAGCGAAACCACTCCTTCCTGAATACGCGCACCGCCCGAATCGTTCAGTCCAATAACGGGTGCGCCATTTTCCATCGCCAGATCCATGATACGGCAGATTTTTTCTGCGTGCATCTCTGCCAACGAGCCACCAAAAACAGTAAAATCCTGTGCAAAGACATACACCAACCGACCGTGAATGGTACCATAACCAGTCACGACTCCATCGCCCAAATATTTCTGTCTTTCCATTCCGAACTCCACCGAACGATGCGTGATGAACATCCCAATTTCCTCAAAACTTCCCTCATCCAAAAGGAGTTCGATTCTTTCGCGAGCAGTCAGTTTGCCTTTTGCATGTTGCGATTCGATGCGCTCTACTCCCCCACCCAATTTGGCCAGTTCCTGCTTCTCCTTTAGCTCTTTTATCTTGTCTTTCATCTTGTCTATTTTAAACTAAATCCCCCGTCCCGAAATTTCCGCAAGCTACAATTTCGGGCCACCCCCTTTTAAAGGGGGAACTCAATACGCGGCTTTGAATTGGTCCAGGAACCGTTTGTCGTTTTCGAAGAATAGCCTAAGGTCTTTTACTTGATATTTGAGCATGGCGGTCCGTTCAATGCCCATTCCGAAGGCAAATCCAGAATAAATCTCTGGGTCGATGCCACATGATTTCAACACGTTTGGATCAACCATTCCGCAGCCCAAAACTTCCAACCAACCTGTTCCTTTGGTGATGCGGTAATCGGCTTCAGTTTCCAGTCCCCAATAGACGTCCATTTCCGCACTTGGCTCGGTAAATGGGAAGTACGATGGTCGCAAACGAATCTTCGTTTCTGGGCCGTAAAATTCACGTGCAAAATAGAGCAGCGTGTCCTTCATATCCGCAAACGAAACGTTCTTATCAATATATAATCCTTCAATCTGATGAAAGATGCAGTGCGCTCTAGCGGAAATCGCTTCGTTTCGGAAAACGCGCCCTGGTGATATCGTTCTGATTGGTGGCTTTTGATTCTCCATCACTCGAACCTGAACAGATGAAGTATGCGTTCTCAAGGCAAAATCGGGGTCCTTTCCTACGAAAAACGTGTCCTGCATATCTCGCGCAGGATGCTCTGGTGGAAAATTCAACGCGGAGAAATTGTGCCAATCATCCTCAATTTCTGGGCCTTCCGAAACCGTGAAGCCAATTCGCTCAAAGATGCCGACCACTTCTCTGCGAACCATATTTACTGGATGGCGTGTTCCTAATTCGGTTGGAAACGGTGGAACGGTCAGGTCAATATCATCAGCCACCTTTTTGGTGCTGGATTTTAGTTCAGTCTGAAGTTCCTTGAATTTGTTTTCGGCCAAATCCTTCAGCACATTCAGTTTATGCCCAAACGCCTTTTTCTGTTCATTCGGAACATCGCGGAACGCGGTAAAAAGCTGTGGTATGATTCCTTTTTTGGAAAGGAATTGCAAACGGAAATTCTCTAGATCATCCTTGCTGGCAATTACCAACTCCTGAATCTGTTTCTCGTAGTCTTCGAGTTTATTAAGCATGGGGCAAAAATAGAACAGGCCGCGCAATTGGCGGCCTGTTCAAATAAGATGTAATCCGTTGATTATTTACTGATAATGGTCACTTTCATAGAAATCGGATCCACAGGAACGTCCGCTTGATGTGTTTTGACCTCTGCGATTTTATCAACCACGTCCAATCCCTCAATCACCTCACCAAAAACGGTGTATTGCATATCAAGATGAGGGGTTCCACCGATTTCTGCGTAGGCCTTTTTCTGCTCATCTGTGTAAGTAACACCTGAACGCTCGCTCATTTGATCCATTCTTTCAATAGGATACGTTTGACCTTGAACAATGTAGAATTGTGAGCCAGATGATTTCCGCTCTGGATTAACATCATCTCCCATTCTAGCAGCAGCCAACGCTCCTTTCTTATGAATGAATTTTGGATCTATCTCCGCTGTGATGTTGGGGCGATCATCAATTGTTCCCAATGCTGCATTTCCACCACCTTGAATCATGAATTTATTGATAACGCGGTGAAAAATAGAGCCATCAAATTTGCCCGATTTTGCCAATTCAAGGAAATTGTCGCGGTGAAGAGGCGTTTCGTTGTAAAGTTTAACCTTGATGTTTCCGTAAGAAGTGCTGATAAGCACAACTGGCTCTGATTGGGCTAAAGCGATTGATGAAGAAAGGAACATCGCGGTAGCAAAGAGTAAGAATGTCTTTTTCATAGTGTCTAATTTGTATTTTTGGATCTTGCGAATATAAGCATGGCAAAATTGATACCATGTAAGCCTTTGTCCCCATTTTTTGAAAAGCAATAGAACATGAAAAGCGTTAGAAATATTTTAGGAGTGTCCGCAATACTGCTTGCGGTTGTGGTAATGGCTTCTTCCTGCAAGAAAAACAAAGATGCCAAAGGAGTAGTCACAGTACTTAAAGACTCAGTGAATTTTGTGACGGGCGATACAGTTAAGGTGCCTGCTGTTCTTGCCACTGTTCGTTTTTATCTCGACAAGGTTGGTGCCGAACACATTGACACCAACATTTTTACAGGCACCAACGGCAAAGCAGAATTTGTCTGGTTTGAAGATGCCATCATTCAATATGATGTGGTGTTTGTAAACTTTACGGACGTAGAGAATTTCATGATATTGGAACAAGGCGAAACCGTTGAGAAAACGGTAATCGTTGACTGATTAGGCCGTAAGCCCTGCTTCCTTGAAATAGTCGATTATCGCCTCTTTCATTAAAAGGCTCTGTTGTGTTGGATTCAGCCTTGGCAGTTTGCCTAGTTCCTTGTAATGAGGCCAGCCATCCTCGTCTTCACCAACAAGTTCGTAATAACCATATTGGCTCAATAATCTACAAATTGCAATGTGCATTAAATCGGTCTTTTCATGCTTTTTGAATTCGCGATACCCGTGGCCAAGTTCCTGAACACCAATAAGAAAAAGCACGGCATCCAAATCAAGTCCTTCACCAAACCTGGCTTCCAACTTGGTTAGGACTTCTTTCCACTCCCTTTGTAGATCTAAATCAAGCATGGCACAAAATTAGCGTACATAAGCCGACAATCTCAAAACATTATTTTTGCGCCCGAAAATGCACCCATACCCGAAGAATTTCTCATTATCGTTGCGCCAACTAGGTCGCATACTGGTGGTCTTTTCTATTCTTTGGTCGGTTTTTCAATCTACAGCGTCTGCCAATATCTTGCCCAGTTTACCAGAAAAAGGGGCTCCAATAGACATCGTTTTCGTTATCGACATTAGCGGCAGTACGGGTGGTATTCTTTCATCTGTAAGAGGCAAATTCTGGGAAATCCAAAACGAGATGGCGCGGTTGGAGCCTACTCCGAACTACAGATTAGGAATCGTTTGCATGGGACGGCCTAGTTTTAAGGACGAGAACAACTACGTGCAAATAATTTCAGATCTCACAAACGACATAGATGCCGCAGCTTATCCGTTCTATCAGATAAAAGATGTCACCGCGCCAGGTAATTATTTCATGGGACATGCGTTGGATGTGGCTGTTAATGACCTTGACTGGTCTAAAGACCCCAACGCCATCAGATTGATGTTTGTGGCCGGGAATGGCAAACCATCTGCTGGTCCCGGATTCAAAAAGCCGATGCGCGATGCCAAGGATAAAGGTATCACTGTTCATTCTCTTTACTTCATGACCTATTCTAACAACCAAGAGCAACAGGATTGGAACGAAATGGCCGCGCAAACAGGTGGCTCATTCAATATCATTGGACTCAAAGAACCTGCAATCGTTCTTGAAAAATCGTATGATGGCGCTATGCTGCGCGAAGCTAGCCACATGATAAATACGACCTATGTTTACTATGGTAATTCGGGTGTCAACCGATATGAAATGCAGGCTGATTTGGATGAAGAAGCAGAACTACAAGGAGAAAATCAGGTGGAGGCTAGAACATTTTTTAAGGTGACAGACCTTTATCAAGGTTTAAATGCGAGTTGGGATTTGATTGACCTAAATAATACCGGTGGAGACGTATTGAAGCAAAGCACGAAACACATGGATTTGCGGCTAAACGAATTGTCGAATGATGAATTCCTTATGCACTTGGCCGAGGTTGGATACGAGCGAAAAGAATACATCTCAATTATTAAGATGCTAAGTACCCAACGAGAACAATTTCTACGAGAAAAAAGAGAGATGCTAAAAAACTACCGTTTCGGAAAAACGTTTTTCGGAATGGTTAACCGAACCATTGTGGAAACAGCTGAAAAACAGGGTTATAGACTTGATTACTGATGAATTGGCTTGACCTCCTCCTAGCGGTTCCACTGGCTTGGGGTCTTTACAAAGGACTGACAAGCGGTTTTATAATGGAGATTGCGCGTCTTGTGGGGCTTATTGCTGGCATCGCCATCGGTGTGGGTTTTGCAAATGAGTTTGCTGACTTCATTTACAAGAACACCGAAATCACAAACGACTTACTTCCAATAATTGCTTTTGGAATCATTCTTTTGGGCGTGGTTATTCTAGTTCATTTTTTCGCACAGGCTGTTCAAGGGCTTGCAAATGCCATGACGTTGAGCTGGTTAAATAAAATTGCTGGTGCATTATTCGGAATCTTCAGAATGGCGTTTCTTCTGAGCACTGTGATTCTGCTTTTCAATCGAGCTGAATTGCTTGAACGATTTAATAAGGGCGAAGCCGCCACAGGGTCATTTCTTTATGAGCCGGTTGGTAAGGTTGCGCCTTTTATTCTTCCTGCGTTGGATGAGTTGAACCAAGATAACCTGTTCGATAAATCGGGCAGAAAGTTTGAGAAAGTGCAGGATGCTTTTCGGGAAATTATCCCCGAATAGCCTTGATTCCCGGAAGCTCAGTGCCTTCCATGTATTCGAGAAGCGCACCACCGCCTGTAGAAACATAGCTTACCTCATCGGCAAGATTGAACTTGTTGATGGCGGCCACAGAATCGCCACCACCCACCAATGAAAATGCTCCGTTCTTCGTAGCCTTGGCGATGGAAAGAGCAACGGCTTTGGTGCCGTGTTGGAATGATTCCATCTCAAAAACGCCCATCGGCCCGTTCCAAAGAATCGTTTTGGACGCTTGCAGAACCGCATCGTAAGCTACTTCGGTCTTAGGGCCAATATCTAAGCCCATCCAGCCATCAGGAATGGCGTTGGTATCGCAGGTCTGTTTGTTGGCATCGTTATCAAAAGCATCTCCAGCAATGGTGTCTTCTGGCAAATGGATTTTCACTCCTTTTGCCTCTGCGTCTACCAGAATTTTCTTGGCTGTTTCTAGATATTCGTCTTCAACAAGCGAGTTTCCGACCGTTCCGCCCATGGCTTTGACAAAGGTGTAGCTCATTCCGCCACCGATAATAATGTGGTCTACGCTATCGATAAGATTGGTGATAATGGAGATTTTGGAAGAAACCTTTGCTCCGCCCATAACAGCCGTTACTGGTCGCTTGGAATCGTTGAGGACTTTATCTACATTTTCAATTTCTCTTGCTAAGAGATAACCGAAAAGCTTGTTTTCTGGAAAGAAATCGGCCACAACGGTTGTGGAGGCATGGGCACGGTGAGCTGTCCCGAAAGCATCGTTAACATACACATCGCCCAATTGGGAAAGTTGTTCTGAGAAGGCGCAATTGCCCGCTTCTTCCTCTTTGTGAAAACGAAGGTTTTCCAAAAGTAAGACCTCGCCCATTTGCAGGGCATCTACCGCATTGGTAGCCACATCTCCAATACAATCGGAGGCAAATTTTACGTCTGTGTCAATTACTTCTGAAAGATGTTTGACGAGATGTTTGAGCGAGAATTTATTTTCTGGTCCGCTTTTCGGCCTTCCCAAGTGGCTCATGAGAATAACAGCCCCGCCATCTTTCAATATCTTTTGGATGGTTGGCAACGCAGCGCGGATGCGTGTATCGTCTGTGATATTGAAATCGGCATCGAGCGGCACATTGAAGTCAACACGGATAAGTGCTTTTTTGCCAGAGAAGGAAAAGGTGTCCATTGTTTTCATGGCCGCAAAAATAGTAGTATGACCAGATAATGCTTTGCACGCAGAAAGGAGAAATGAGAAAACGGGATGCTCGCAAAATCTGTCCAGTTTTTCATCGAGGGTACGCCTTTCGACTTTACTCAGGACACGCCCAAAAAGAAGTCGTTTGAAGATAATGCCAAGAAAAGGAGGTTTCTACCTTTGCGGTATGTATTACAACAATATTTTAGAGACAATAGGCAACACCCCTTTGGTGAAGTTGAACCGGGTTTGCAGCCACCTTCCGTGCACAGTTTTGGCCAAGGTGGAGACCTTCAATCCGGGCAATTCTATCAAGGATAGAATGGCGCTGAAGATGGTGGAAGATGCCGAGGCAGATGGCAGATTGAAACCAGGTGGGACTATTATTGAAGGAACATCTGGCAATACAGGGATGGGATTGGCTCTGGCGGCAATCGTTAAAGGCTACCGCCTGATTTGTGTGATGCCAGACAAGCAGAGCAAGGAAAAAATGGACATACTTCGTGCGGTGGGCGCGGAAGTAGTGGTTACGCCAACGAATGTGGATTCTGACGATCCGCGTTCTTACTATTCTGTTTCGGCTCGATTGAATAGGGAAATTCCGAATTCGTTCTACCCCAACCAGTATGACAATCCGAGCAATGTGGTGGCACATTACGAGCAAACTGGACCGGAAATTTGGGCGCAGACCGAAGGAAAAATTACACATTTGGTGGTGGGCGTAGGCACGGGCGGCACCATTTCTGGAACGGGAAAGTATTTGAAAGAACAGAATCCGAACATAAAGATTTGGGGTATTGACACGTACGGATCGGCCTTAAAAGCGTATCACGAAACGGGTAAAATTGACCCGAAAGAAATCTATTCGTATGTGACGGAAGGCATTGGCGAAGACATCATTCCGAAGTGTATTGATTTTGGGATTATCGACCTATTTGAGAAAGTAACGGATAAGGAAGGGATGATTATGACGCGCGACATAGCTAAGAAGGAGGGTATTTTTGTGGGCAACAGCGCGGGTTGCGCCATTGTAGGATTGAATCAGTTGAAGGACAAATTGAAGCCTGAGGATGTGGTGGTGGTGATATTTCACGATCATGGCAGCCGCTATATTGGGAAAATTTTCAACGATGATTGGATGCGAGACCGCGGTTTCTTGGACAAAGACCGCATTAGCGTATTGGAAGTGCATGGCGCCAAGCAGCGCGACCTGATGTTTGCAGAGGCAGATGCGCCTGTAAACGATGTACTGAAAATGATTACGGATAACGGAATTTCGCAGTTGCCTGTTTTCGAGAATGGAAAGTCAGTGGGATCCATTACCGAAGGGAAATTATTCCATCACCTGTTTAACAAACCGGAAGACCGCAACTGCAAAGTGCGTGATATTATGCAAGCGCCTTTCCCAGAAGTAAGCAGTAGCATGAGCATTTCCGAAATGGCAGAAACATTCGATAAGAACACACCTGCGGTGCTATATAAAGACGGAACGGGTGTTTACCGCATTCTAACGAAGCACGACATTATCAAAGCGTTGGCTGATTAACCCCTGCAGTTGGCACTTTTACTCGTGATTGAAAGGAAAATTCTACCTTCCCTCCACTAACCAATAAAACCTACCATCATGAACTTTCCTATTATTCTGGCCGCTGCCCTTATCCCAACTATTGTTCGATTTATTTATTACAACCCCAAATTCGGCTTCGGAAAAGCGTGGATGAGTGCTTCGGGAGTCACCGAGGAAATGTCCAAATCAGGCAACATGGTGGTTATGTTTGGTGTATCGCTTGTTTTGAGTCTGCTTCTTGCCGTTCAGGTGAACATGTTGGTGGTGCATCAAAGTCACATCGCTTCCCTTTTTGTTGGACACGAAAGCCCAGAAGCAACCGCATACATTGAGAACTTCATGGCGCTTTATGGCACACTGCACAGAACGTGGTCACACGGTGTCGTTCACGGAATTCTAGCAGGTGTGTTCTTCGTGCTGCCCGTACTTGGAACCAACGCCCTTTTCGAGCGAAAAGGGTTCAAATACATTGCAGTCAACTCAGGTTATTGGATTATCACCTTGGCAATTATGGGTGCTGTAATCTGCCAATTTCCGTAACTAAACTTGAAATTATTTACAATCAGAGGTTTCTTTTCGGAATCTCTTTTTTTATGCCAAAAACACAGATATACATAGACCAACTTGGCCGGAAGGTGGAGCTAGCCTCACTGCCACAGCGTATTGTTTCGCTTGTTCCGTCTCAAACAGAACTTCTGTTCGACCTTGGACTTGGAGAGCGAGTTGTCGGTATTACCAAGTTCTGCGTGCATCCGAAAGAATGGTTCCGCACGAAAACACGGGTTGGCGGTACGAAGAAGCTGGAATTCGAAACTATTGGTAAACTCAACCCCGACCTCATCATTGCCAATAAGGAAGAGAACAATCGAGAAGATATTCAACGGTTGGAGAAGGACTTTCCGGTTTGGGTAAGCGATGTGAATGACCTTGATTCCGCTTCGGAGATGATCTATTGCATTGGGGAAATTACGGGGTCGAATGCGCTTGAACTACTGTGCGAGATAGATCTGCGATTTGGTTACCTGCAAGCTATTTCACCTTCGAAGCGCATACTTTATCTCATTTGGAAAGACCCCTACATGGCGGCAGGTTCTGACACGTTTATTCAAGACATGTTGCAACGATGTGGGTTTGAGAATGTGGTTGGAGAAGCGCGTTACCCTCAATGCTCAGTTGATGAAATTGTGAGGTTGAACCCTGACTTGGTATTGCTCTCATCAGAGCCATATCCTTTCAAAGAAAAGCACATTCAGGAATTGAAGGAACTCCTCCCAAATGCCATCATCAAACTGGTAGATGGCGAACTATTTAGTTGGTATGGAAGTCGGTTGCGGTTGACTCCGTCCTACTTTGCTGATTTGATTGAGTCTATACCAAGGTAAGCAACGCACAACAAGAACATCAACACAATTCTTTTCTTCCTTTTCTGATTGTAAGGATCCGCACCAGGGCAATCGTTTATTAAAATTATGAATTCGCAGCTCATATGTTTTCAAGTTCAAATATTGGCGAATAATGTATGCGCCTGTGGCGTACGAATTGGGATTGTCGCAATTTACGGACATCATCAGAATCCGTAAAAACAATAAACATTCTACAGGTTGCTAGCGGAATAAATCGTTAATCGTTTTTCGCCAATCAAATCAGTAAGCGATTGCCCTAGGATACGCACTTCAACAAACTCCGAAGAGGCTTCAAACCAATACATTTACGCCATGATTTTAGTAACTGGTGGTACGGGATTGCTTGGTTCGCATTTGTTGATGCGGTTGTTGGACGATGGTCTGCAAGTGCGCGCCATTTATCGAACAGAGAAAAAGCGGGATGCGGTGAAGCGGATCTTTGCGTATTACCATGCAAATGCTGACGAGCTGTGGCAGAAGATTGAGTGGGTAAAAGGCGATGTGTTGGATGTGCCGAGTTTGACGGATGCAATGGTTGGCGTTACACAGGTTTATCATTGTGCGGCTGCCGTAACGTTCATTCCTTCGGAGGAGCGTTACATGCATAAGGTGAACACGGAGGGGACGGCCAATGTGGTGAATGCGTGTTTGGAGGTGGAGGGCGCTAGGCTGTGCCACGTAAGTTCGGTTGCTGCTATTGGGCGCGATGGTTCGGAAGCGATAATTAGCGAGAATAACGAATGGAAAGATAGTAAGCACAACGCGGCTTATGCTGTAAGTAAACACAACGCGGAGATGGAAGTCTGGCGCGGAATTGTGGAGGGATTAGATGCGTTTATGATAAATCCAACATTGATTATTGGGCCAGGAGATTGGGGGCAAAGCACAGGAGTGCTTTTCAAAAACACGTGGAAAGGGTTGCCGTTTTACACACGAGGTGGAAACTGTTTTGTGGATGCGCGCGATGTGTCTGAAGTGATGGTTCGGATGATGAAATCTGATATACGCAACGACCGTTTTATTGTAGGGGCAGAAAACCGATTGTACAAGGAGGTGTTCGGTCGCTTGGCGGAGAACATGAATAAGAAACCGCCACGGTTTGAGGCGAAACGTTGGATGACGGAGATTGTTTGGCGGGTTGAAAAGCTTCGGTCTGCCGTTTCTGGGTCAAAGCCATTCATTACAAGAGAGGTGGCTCTGCACGCATTGCAATTGATCCGCTACGATAACTCCAAACTATTGGCGCAGCTACCCAGTTTTTCGTTCCGAGATATGAACCAAACATTTGCTTTTGTGTGCGAGCAATTTGTCATTGACCAGAAGGCTGTTGGTCAGAATTAACCTCACTTTCCATTAGGGAAAGCTGTTCTAATATGCGGTCGTAAATCACGTTCATTTGATCCGTTCGCGTTGAATAATAAAAAAGACTGCTGTCAAAACCAGCCTTGGTCACCTCATGCGTGAGGTAGATTGATTCGAAATAATTCTGATACAACGGCTGGGCAGAATCTGGCGGGAAAACCTTGAGGTTTGAAGCTGTTTCAACGATATGCATATCAACCATAATGCTGACCATTTTGTCTTCGTCAATAACATAAGGGGGCCTTTCCGATTGTTTTGCCTCTTGGCAAGAAAACAGAAAAAGTGAGAAGGAGAATAGCAGTACCAGCCAGCAGGCATGGGAAAATGTGAGTGTTCTCATCGATTGAATGTTAGATGTTAACCGCGGATAGACTCATAGCTACTTTGATAAGATGTTTCATAGTTGTAGGCGTTTTATGCTGATACGAATTACCAATCCGATACGAATATGACGCTTGGAGATAATGGTAATGTTGGCGAATGTCTGCGAATCTAGCACACCCATGGCAAACGCCTTTAAAATTCTAAATTTTTAAGCACCTACTTTCCATTCTGACAGGCAATTTCTATTAATGAAAGTCCGTTTTTGGTCTAAACATATAGCTCTTGACCTGAAATGAATTAGCCACAGAAACACAGAAGGCACAGAAGGTTTCACAGAAAAAACGCTTCTTCTTTCTGTGAATTCTGTGTTTCTGTGGTTAAAAACAAGTTTACTTGTCCAAATAAGAATCAGGGATTACCTCATATTGAACATATAGATAGCCAAAAGTTAAATGCGTTTGCCCTGCTAGCACACCCAACCATTTGTAATTCGTAACCTATCGTTTGTAGCTTCTAAAAAAGCTTTTCCATTTCATTTCTAGCACACCGAAAATGGCCTCCTTAAAAATGCCTCCGCTCATTTTAGACTCTCCTGCGGTTCGGTCAGTAAAGATAATCGGCACCTCTTTGATGGTGAATCCGTATTTCCAAGTGATGAATTTCATTTCTATTTGGAATGCGTAACCGAAGAATTTTATTCTTTCAAGCGGAATGGTTTCCAGCACAATTCTCCGATAACACTTGAAGCCTGCGGTTGTATCTCGAATATGCATGCCCGTGATAAACCGAACATAGGCCGATGCATAGTAGGACATCAGTACCCGTCCCATCGGCCAGTTGACCACGTTCACGCCTTTGATGTAGCGCGAGCCAATAACCATATCGGCTGGTTCATTTATAGCAGCTTCATACAGCTTTATGAGGTCTTCGGGATTGTGCGAAAAATCGCAATCCATCTCAAAAATGAACTGATAATGACGAGCCAGCGCCCATTTAAATCCGTGGATGTAGGCTGTGCCTAGACCAAGTTTCCCTGAACGCTCTTCCATATACAGGCGACTTTCGCATTCTCCCATCAGCTCCTTTACCATGGCAGCAGTGCCATCTGGCGATCCATCGTCAATGATGAGCAGGTCGAACTTCTTATCCAACGACATCACCTTTCGGATCATCTGTTGGATGTTCTCCTTCTCGTTGTAGGTTGGTATGATTACTAGGCTATCGGACACGGGGTTCAAATTCGTTGCTAAGGTAAATCGTTTCAAACAGGAAGTGTCAACTTCGTACCATAAGGGATTCGAATAGGGTCGCAACTTCTTTTGCCCTGTGCGACCACTGGTACTTTTTACCAAGAACTAGCGACCTTAATTTCAATTCCTTGACCTTTTTATAGTCATTTCTCAAACGTACAATCTCGTTTACAAATTCTGACGGAGTATTGGCAAGTATATAATCTGCTCCAGCAACTGCATCATCAAATCCACGCATTCCTTCTGATGTGCTGACAATTGCCTGACCTAGGGCAAAGAAGTCGCACACTTTGTTTCGAACCCCGCCACAAACTGCTTTTTCGGGATATGTTGCCAAACAGAGATTCGATTTTAGAATTTCGGCCTCAAAATCTTCAACAAACCCGGTATAGTGAACATTATTGCTCTTGGGTTCTGGTTTCTTCCCGCCACCGATAACCACAAAGATGATATCCGGATCTACCGCCTCAGTTAAAGATGCAACCTCAAGCAGCATTTCCAGTGCCATGTCGTTGCTCGGAAATCCATCAATTGGAAGCATCGAAGTACATATGAACTTGGCGTTTGTCGGGAAAACAGGTTCTTTTATTGGCCGTATCTGAGTGGCATTCTTTACAATGGATATTCTTTCATCCTTAACTTGATAGAGATTGGAAAGAATTTTCTTCGTTTCTGCAGAAACGGTTATGACGTGGTCTGGTTCAGAAACCGCGTTCTGCTCTCTTACAAACGTGACCTGATGTCGGTCTCCAGTTGCGCCAAAGTGACCATGTTCGAAATACACCGAAGTGTGAGAATCGTATACCCTCAGCGTCTTGGGCAATGCTCTGGAAAGACGCACCCAATTCCAATTATTAAGTTGGTGGACATAGATAACATCCGGTCGGAATAGGGTTACACGAATTAAGAACCACAATGAGTTAACAGTCTTGTCAAGAAAAGCGATAGAAGTTCTAAGCGAATCCCTTCGAAAAAAGGCTACGCGTTTATTTTCACGGCCAGATTTCTCGCACACGTGCAAAATTTCATGCCCCAGTTCGGCAAGACCGTTCCCAATGAAATAGGGACGGGTGCTTTCTCCGTATCCATTTTCCTTAATATTTGAGACAATCAGAATTCTCAAACCTTATTCATTGTAAAGGGTTTGTAGTAATGTTTGTCCAACAGCTTTCAATGTCTTCCTGTCAATAACGCTCAGGTCGTCTTCGTGCGTATGCCACTTGCTCCAGAATCTGGTTTCGGTGCTAGCGTCATAATGAATAATATCAATACAAGGAATACCGACTATTTCATTGATATACATATGGTCGTCAACGACAAGCGGTGTTCTGTTGTATCGAAAGTATTCCGAATAACCAAGCTGATTTCCAATGCCCCACACTTTACGAACAATTGGTTCGGCATATTGCATTGATATACCTTCCATTGTAAATCGGGCATTTTCTGCCCCAACCATATCCAACAGTATTCCGTAATCGGCCTTATAGTCTTTGGCATTATTTGCCCAGTAGCGCGATCCTAGGCAGTAATAATGATCCGGATTATTAGTGTCTAAATCGTAGGCCGGTCGCCCCTGATCTTCAATGTCAAAAAGAATGATTTCCAACCCAATTTTTAGTGGATTGGCAGCAATGGTTCGCGCAATTTCAAGCAGCACTCCAACACCACTTGCACCATCATTCGCGCCATCAAACGGGATGGTCTTTAGGGTATCATCTTGGTCTGCATAAGGGCGCGTGTCCCAATGTGCCGCAAGCAGAACACGTTTTCCTGCAGTTGGGTTATAGGTTGCAATGATATTTCTTAAAGGAAGAATGGAGCCGCCAAAAGACGTAACGCTATCAATCTGTTCCGTAACCTCAAAACCATATCGTTCTAAAGTTGAGAAAAGATAATCTCCACAAACCTGGTGTGCTTCAGAAGCTGGAACCCGCGGGCCAAAAGCAACCTGTTTAGCTACAAAATCAAAAGCCGAATCTGCATTGAAAACAGGGGCTGGGTTCAAAACAAGTTCTGTCTCAGAATTCCGATTAGGATTGCAGGCAAAAATCAAAATTGCCAAACTACACAGAACCGAAAACTCAGTCCACTTGCCAGTCAGCGCCATCTTTTCCGTCCATTATGGTTACGCCAACAGCCTTCAGCTTATCGCGAATGGCATCGGCTGTACTGTAATCCTTGTTCTGTTTTGCAGAGCTTCTCAATTCGAGAAGAACGTCCATCACATCATTCAGAATCTCGGCAGATTGATTTCCGTTTGCCTCGCTTCCTAATCCAAGAACCTCTTCAAAATAAGCCGCAAATAGTTGTGTGACCTGTTCAAACTCAGCCTTGCTGGGAGTCAACTTTTCCTGCCCGTTCTTCAGACCATTGATGTACGATGACATTTCAAACAGCGTGGCAATTGTCAAAGCCGTGTTCATGTCGTCATTCATGGCGTCCGCCAATTCATCAGACCATTTGATGATTTTATTCGCAACTTCCTGACTGTCAGAATCCCAACTCAACGAAAGTTCCTTTGCCACCGTCAAAGCAGTTTTCAACTTTGAATAGCCTTTCTGAGCCGCAATAAGTGCTTCATTGCTAAAATCAAGCGTGCTTCTGTAATGAGCTTGAAGGATGAAAAACCGGATGGTCAACGGTTCGTATGCCTGTTTCAACAATTCATTTTTACCCGAGAAGAATTCGTGCAACATGATTGTGTTTCCCAACGACTTGGCCATTTTCTGACCGTTGAGGGTAATCATGTTATTGTGGAGCCAATAGCGAACCGGTTCCTCTCCATTTGCCCCCACTGATTGCGCAATTTCACACTCGTGATGCGGAAATAATAGGTCTAGTCCACCTCCATGAATATCAAAGGAATTGCCCAGGTATTTGCTGCTCATAACCGAGCACTCAATATGCCATCCCGGAAAACCATCGCTCCAAGGCGAAGGCCAGCGCATAATGTGCTCAGGTGACGCCTTTTTCCAAAGCGCAAAATCCAACGGACTGCGTTTCTCGCCTTGACCGTCAAGGTCGCGACTATTCGATTGCAGGTCCTCAATTCTTCTTCCCGAAAGCTTTCCGTAGTGGTGGGAAGCCGAATATTTCTCCACATCAAAATAGACTGACCCGTTTGATACGTACGCAAATCCGTTCTCAAGAAGCTTTTCAGTCATAGCAATCTGCTCGATGATATGACCAGAAGCTTGCGGCTCAATGGAAGGGCGGTTGTTGTTCAACGCATCCATATCCTTATGGTAGCGATCTTTGTAATACTGAACCACTTCCATCGGTTCCAACTGCTCCAAACGCGCCTTCTTGGCAATCTTGTCTTCACCGTGGTCGGCATCGTTCTCCAAGTGACCCACATCGGTGATGTTGCGAACGTAACGCACCTTGAAACCAAGGTGTTTCAGGTATCTGAAAACAATATCGAAGGTGATGGCCGAACGGGCGTGGCCCAAATGGGCATCGCCATAAACAGTTGGGCCGCAAACGTACATGCCCACAAACGGTGGGTTTGCAGGAACGAACTCTTCTTTTTTTCGGGAAATTGTGTTGTAAACGTGAAGTTTGCTAGTCATTCTTGTTCTCACTGAGCGGCAAAGATAGGCTTACGCCCCTACTGAACGTCTTATTCTCCCTTTCTTTTTCCGCCTTCGTACACGATGGTTTGTACTACTTTGCCGTTTTCATAAACGTAAACCTTACCGTCAATCAAGCGCTTGTCCTTAAAAGTCCCTTCTTTGGAGACGGTTCCATCGGCATTCATCATCTTATTGTAGCCATCAATCATTTCGCCACGACTCAACTGTTTTGGAGCCGGCTTTCCGGTGTATTTCTTAATGTTCTGGTCAAATTCCTTTCCCCGATCTAGGCTCTTCGTTTTCTCTGGAATAACCTTTCCGTCAGTAAAGAATCGTTTGGCTTTGATAGATCCGTCTTCATAATATTCCACAAGTTCTCCGGCCTCTTTCCCCTGTTGCCAAGCTCCAAGATACATGAGCACACCATTCTCATGAAAATACTTCTGTTCGCCATCTCGTTTGCCTGAGGAGTTGTAACTCCAATCGTATTTAATATTTCCGTTCTCAAAATAATACTTGTACTGGCCCGACCACTGATTCATTTTCCAAATTCCTTCTTCTTGAAGTTGGCCATTTCGGTAGTAAATTTTGGCATATCCGTTCGCCACATTATTGGCAAAGGTTAATTCGTGTTTCTTGTTTCCGTTGGGATAGTATTTAGTCCACACATCAGTCTTCTTGTTGTTCAGATATTCTCCTTCCTCAACAAGGTCGGTGGGTTCATATCCTTGATATTTTCCATCCGTGTTGTAAACCTTCCACCAACCTTGTTTTTGATTACTGGCGTCACGCACATTTATCGTGTCTTTTCCCTCAATCTCGAAAGATTGAGCAGAAACGGTAAGGCCTGAAAATAATATGGCGAATAATGTTAGAAGTATCTTTCCTCGCATCGCAATCTTCTACGTTTTTGGTCTTTATACTGCAAAAGCCGAAAATTGTTCCATGGGGTTGGTCGAACTATTCAGCGGATGTTAATTCCATTGAATCCTTACTTTTGGTACCCGAATGGAAAAGTGGACAATAGAAGCAACCGATCGCTCTCCGTACGTGATCCTTGACCGTCAGGAATCAATCCTGAAGATTGAGGGGCGATCGTATCCGGAAGAAGGAATGGATTTCTTTGATCCGATTTTGGTGAGGTTCAAAACCCTACAAGATTCTGACAATCCAATCAGGGTCGTTCATGTTCGTTTGGAATATTACAATTCGGCAACGAGCAAAGCACTGGCTGAATTGTTCATCACAATGATTCGGGCCAAAAATCGAGGTCACGAAACGAAGATTATCTGGGAATTTGAAGAAGATGATGATGGCATTCAGGAAGACATCGACATGTTCATTGAGGCCTTTGATCTGACCTTTGATATTCGCTACACGGAGTTCAACTAAACCTCTGTAGCCAGATGACTTAGCATATCTGCCGTCATCATTTCTAACGAATACTCGTTTTTCCAACCCCAATCTTCTCGTGCTCGCGAATCGTCTAATGACGATGGCCAACTATCTGCAATTGCTTGTCGGAAATCCGGATTGTACGTAATCTTAAAATCCCTGATATGCTTTCTAATCTCGTTCGCCAACTCAGCTGGGGTGAAATCAAACCCGGAAATATTGTAGCTGGAACGGATCTTCACCTTTTCGCTCTCCACTTCCATGAGGCCGATAGTGGCACGAATGGCATCATGCATGTACATCATTGGCAATCGGGTGTTCTCCGAAAGGAAACACTCGAAAGGTTGTCCTGAAACGGCCTTGTGAAAAATATCGACCGCGTAATCTGTGGTGCCACCTCCTGGATTGCTTTTGTAACCGATAAGACCTGGATAGCGCAAGCTGCGAACATCCACGCCATACCGATTAAAGTAGTATTCGCACCAACGCTCACCCGCCAGTTTGCTGATGCCGTAAACGGTGGTCGGCTCTGTAATGGTTGACTGTGGCGTGTTTAATTTGGGCGTGTTCGGCCCAAAAACCGCAATGGAACTTGGCCAATAAATTTTGTCTATGATTCCTTCCTTGGCCATCTCCAACACATAGAAAAGACCATACATGTTGAGATTCCAAGCTGGCATAACCTTTTGCTCGGCCGTAGCCGAAAGCAAAGCGGCCAGCAGATATACTTGACCGATATTATAGTGAACAACAATCTGATGCAGTCGTTCGCGGTTCATCACGTCCAATTGCTCGAAAGGGCCGCTTTCCAACACCTCGGTTGATGCTGTGTTCAGGTCTGAGGCCACAATATTTTCATTACCGTAGCGCGAGCGTAATTCTATTACCAATTCGGTTCCGATTTGACCCGAAGCACCTATCACCAATATGCCTGTTTTTGCTGCCATTAACTATACCTGTGGAAGTGGGCAAATGTATCACTTTTAGCCTCCGTAAACAGAACAGTTGGTGTTTCAATTAGGTTCATCAGGGTGTCTATCTTTGACCAAAATTGTTTAAACTATGAGTGCTCCAAAATTTGACTCGAACCGCGCCCCCGAACCGGTTGGGCTTTATCCACATGCGAGACAAGTGGGCGGATTGCTGTTTCTTTCCGGTGTAGGCCCCAGAGAGCGTGGAACGAAGAAAATACCCGGAGTTGAGTTGGATGATGCAGGAAATATCGTTTCCTATGACATTGAAAAGCAGTGCCGTTCGGTTTTCAATAATGTGAGGATGATCTTGGAGGATTCGGGTTCTGGCTGGGATAAGATTGTGGATGTGACGGTTTTCCTCACAAACATGAAGGATGATTTTAAAACGTACAATCGTGTTTACGCTGAATACTTTAAAGACAATTTGCCTTGTAGAACAACAGTTGAGATAAATTGCCTTCCCACTCCGATTGCGATTGAACTGAAGGTGATCGCTACCATCTGATAAGAGTTTAGAGTTTTCTATGTTAAAGTCACGGCAAATTATGGTGATTCATTTATTCAGGAAACCGCCATTTTACAGATCAGAAATCAGATTTCTAATCTGTAAAGAAACAGCTGGCTCTAACATTCAATTGAAATTGATAGCTTAGTCTTATGTTTCGAGCACTTGCTTTAGCCATCATTCTGATTCCATCAATTGGAAGGGGGCAGGATTATCAAATGGTACGGTCTGACTTTGTTCATTTCTTTTTGGATGAAAATGGTAATGACCACGGAATGAGAATGGACACCATTTTTGTTGAGGGAAGCGATTCCGTTCTTATGAATTACCTAACCTTTCGACATCCCGATCTTGAAGTAATTGACGCCTGCGTTCCTTCTTGGCTAGGCGCAAAAACTGTAGTTAGACCGAACGGTGAAAATCTCTTTTTTAACTCCGATGGAGATACGATACATATCGAAACGCTTGCTCAACTCAATGACAATTGGAATTTGTTTTCGATTGACCCAGCGAGTTATTTGGAAGCAACCGTTACGGACGTTTCTCCCACGGTCATTCTCGATGCAGCCGTTGAGGTGAAAACAATTTCGATTCAGAGCAGAGACCTTCTAGGGAATCCGTTGGTTCATCCGCTAAACGGAAAAACCATCAAAATCTCCAATTCTTTAGGAATTATTCAGGGTTTTGATTTCCATTTGTTCCCTAACGATACGACTCAGATTGAAATTGCTGGAATGGAAAACCCAAACAAAGGCGTGCACCGTTTAACGTATGACGAAGCCTACGATTTTCTAGTCGGGGATGAGTTTCATTTTAAGTATGAAAAAAGTGAGGACGCCTCCATCACGCCATCTTATTGGGAGAAAAGAATCCACAGGGTTGTTGGTGTTGAAAACCAAACGAATGAACGGAGGGTTGCTTTTGAAGTTTGGCAATGGACTCAACAGTTTAATGGGCCGCCTAGTCCATTCAATCTGGTTCAAACATCTACTTATTACAACGACACAGTTCTCATCGAATCCATTAATGATTTACTGACCGAGTCCATGCCTTCCGAAGTCACGTTTATGTTTGACACAGCCGATGGCATCGGATTCTTACACGAAATCCGCTTTCAACATTTTGAGACCTCAAATATCCCAAGCGTTACTTTTTGGGGTGAGGAGAACTCTCAGTATTATTTAGATACCGATGGATTATGGCCGCTGAATCCCAGCGTAAGCGGTTGGAATTACACCATCTCTGCCTACGGAAAAGGATTGGGGCGAACATACTGGACTCATCAAATTGGCAACGGAGTTGAATACCTTAACGAAGAGGAAGAACTCATTTACTTCAAAAAAGGAAATCAGGAATGGGGAACGCCATATTCCATTTCAGAAATTATGTCGGTGGAAAATCTGCGAAATCCTACAGAACGAGTTGCCGCTTATCCAAACCCAATAAATATTGGTGATTTGCTCAATCAAGGCGCAACTTACAACTTCGTAGACCTGCTTGATGTAAGCGGAAAGTCAATCCTCTCCGTTCGTAACGCGAACGTGATAGCAACAGAAAATCTCAGTTCAGGAATCTACTTCGTGAAAACAGAATCAGATTCTGGAGTTAGCATTCAGAAACTAATCGTCACCGATTAAGCTCTCCCCAACTTCTTACGCTCGTGCTCTTTTAGGAACGTCTTTCTGAGACGGATGGATTGTGGTGTTACTTCCACGTACTCATCTGCCTGAATGTATTCCAACGCTTCTTCGAGTGAGAATCTGATGGCTGGTGCCATTCTAATCTTCTCATCAGCACCAGAAGAACGCATGTTGCTCATCTTCTTGGTTTTGGTGAGGTTGACAATCATGTCGCCCGCACGGGTGTTCTCGCCAACCACTTGCCCTTCGTAAATCGCAGTTCCGGCCTCTACAAAGAATTTACCTCTGTCTTGCAGGTTACTCAGCGTGTAAGGAATGGCTTCGCCTGGCTCCATAGATATAAGCGACCCGTTCTGACGGCCAGAAATTACTCCTTTATATGGTTGATATTCCTTGAAACGGTGGCTCATGATGGCTTCACCTGCTGTTGCAGTCAACAATAGGTTTCTGAGGCCGATGATGCCACGCGATGGAATGAGGAATTCGAGTAACATACGGTCGCCTTTCGGGCCCATGTTTACGATTTCTCCTTTTCGGGTTGTCACCATTTCCACAGCCTTTCCATGCACTGCTTCTGGAAGGTCGATGGTCAGCTCTTCAACCGGTTCGCACTTTACACCATCAATTTCTTTGATGATAACCTGCGGCTGACCGATTTGAAGTTCGTAGCCTTCTCTTCTCATCGTTTCAATAAGAACAGAAAGGTGCAATACACCACGCCCGTAAACCTGAAAACTGTCTGCCAGACCTGTGGTTTCCATGCGGAGAGCAAGGTTTTTCTCAAGCTCCTTCACCAAACGTTCACGTACGTGACGTGAAGTCACAAACTTTCCTTCTTTTCCGAAGAAAGGCGAATCGTTGATAGTGAAAAGCATGCTCATGGTAGGCTCATCAATGCTTATTGGCTTCATAGCCTCTGGAAATTCAGCATCACAGATGGTATCTCCAATTTCGAAGCCTTCTAGTCCAACAAGGGCACAAATTTCTCCGGCCAGAACTTCTTCAACCTTCAACTTACCCATTCCTTCGAATACGTAAAGCTCCTTCAGTTTTCCTTTGGTGCTACTTCCATCACGCTTGATCATGACAATTTGTTGCCCTGTTTTCAGCGTTCCTCTGTACAATCTTCCAACGGCAATTCGGCCTGTGTAAGGCGAGTGGTCCATGGATGTGATCTGCATTTGAGCAGGTCCTTCGGCCACTTTCGGTGGCGGAATGTGCTCAATTACCTGCTCCATCAAATAGTCGATGTTTCCCGTTGGTTTACTAGGGTCTGACCCCATCCAGCCTTGCTTTGCCGAACCGAAAACGGTTGGGAAATTAAGCTGATCTTCCGTGGCTCCAAGGTTGAACATCAGATCAAA
>JBDNJH010000120.1:0-4093 GCA_041687875.1 Flavobacteriales bacterium
TCAAAACGAACTATTCCCGATATTCCTCAAACTCCACGAGTTGGAAGTTCTGCTAGTAGGCGGTGGAAATGTGGCGCTAGAAAAACTCACATTCCTACTCAAAAGTAGTCCGAATGCGAATGTGACGGTTGTGGCGAAAATGTTCCGAAATGAGGTGGAAGAATTGGTTTCCAATTATCCTACGGTTTTGTTGGTCAGACGGTCTTTTGAGGAAGGTGATCTGAACGGGAAACAATTGCTCATTCTTGCCACGGACAATCCATCGTTACACGAGAAAGTAAAAGCCATCGCGAAGCAGAAAGGCATTCTGACCAATGTGGCTGATACACCTGCTATGTGCGATTTCTATTTGGGCGGAATTGTGACAAAAGGCAATCTCAAAATCGCCATCTCTACCAACGGAAAATCGCCTACCCTTGCCAAGCGGCTCAGGCAACTTTTTGAAGAAATCATTCCTGATGATATAAACGACTTAATGGAGAATCTCCGTGCCTTTCGCGCTACTTTGAAAGATGATTTCGAGTACAAGGTGAAACGGATGAACGAACTGACGGCAGGACTATTGTCCGAATCAAAACGCGACAATTGAAACAATGGCAGACCTACGTGTTTCCAATCAACTATCCACCCAGACAGCGCGTCCGCGTCACCCTGAACTTGTTTCAGGGTCTAAAAAGATGCGGAAACAAGTTCAGCATAACACACATAGTTTAAGACGGAAGAGCGCTTGAAATGAATTTGCAAGAGCTGAATAGCAGGTACGAGCAGATGAGCGTGGAGGAACGGATTACCAACGTCTATCACGACTTTGATAAAGTGTTATTTACTTCGTCATTCGGTACTTCTGCAGCTATTCTGTTGCACTTGGTTTCGAAGCTGAAACCAGAGCAAAAGGTGCATTTCATTGATACGACCTACCACTTTGCAGAAACAATCGCCTATCGAAATAAACTAACCGAACAACTCAATCTACAACTAGAAAATGTGCTTCCCGCAGATTGGAAAAACGCATTTACACGCGAAGATCAAACGTGGACAAAAGACCCTGATTTGTGCTGCTCGATAAATAAAGTCGAACCATTGGACAACCTAAAGCCCAACTATGAGGTTTGGATGTCGGGATTGATGCGGTTTCAGAACACCGAACGGAAATCGAGAAAGATATTTGAGCAGAAGGGAAACCTGTTGAAGTTCCATCCAATTATCGACTTTACGGACGAACAACAGAACGCATATTACGAGGAACATGACCTACCAAAACATCCGCTAGAAAAAGTAGGTTACAGTTCTATTGGTTGTGCACAATGCACGTTCAAGGGCAAAGGAAGAAGCGGACGATGGGGAAACTCAGGAAAAACGGAATGCGGACTTCATCTTTAGAGACGAGGAACAAGGGACAAGAGATAAGGGACAAGAGATAAGGGCGAGAGACTAGGGGCATTCGTCATATTCGTAACTATTCGTAATTCGTAACCATTTTATAAAATATGAACGACAAACAGATAAAAATCGGCCTTTTTGGCTTTGGATGCGTGGGGCAAGGGCTGTATGATGTACTGAACCATTCGCAGATATTGGAGGCGAGCGTAGAGAAGATCTGCGTGAAGGACAAAACCAAAAAACGGAAGATTGATGCCAGCTATTTCACGTTTGACAAAGCTGATATTCTCTCTCGTGACAACTTGGATGTCGTTGTAGAGTTGATTGATGATGCAGACGAAGCATTCAAGATTGTGAGCGAGGCGATGCGCAATGGTGTGAATGTGGTAACAGCTAACAAGAAGATGCTGGCGGAGAATTTTGCGGCACTTTACGAACTGCAAAAAGAGCACAACGTGGCATTGCTTTACGAAGGTTCGGCTGGAGGGAGTATTCCCATTATCCGAAACCTAGAGGAGTATTACGATAACGAGCTGCTAGACCACGTGGAAGGAATTCTGAACGGTTCTTCCAATTACATCACCACGCTGATGGAGTTTGAGAAGATGAGCTATGTGGATGCCTTGCAAGCCGCACAGGACAAAGGTTTTGCCGAAAGCGACCCTTGGTTGGACGTTGGAGGTTTTGACAGCAAGTTCAAGATTTGCTTGCTCACGATTCACGCTTTTGGAGTAATTCTGAAGCCAGACCAGATCCTGAACCTCGGCATCAATAACGTGACGTTTGATGATATTCAATTTGCCAAGCAGCGCAACAAACGAATCAAGCTAGTGGCAAAGGCTTCCAAAATTGGTGATACCGTTCAGGTGTATGTCCTCCCACGATTTGTAGACCAGGGAACTGCACTTTACAACATCAACTACGAGTACAACGCGGTTGAGGTAGAGGGCGCCTACTCCGATCGACAAACGCTAGCAGGAAAAGGTGCTGGCTCCTACCCTACTGGAAGCGCGGTGCTATCCGATGTTTCGGCACTCACCTATGACTACAAATACGCGTACAAAAAGCTTGACAAATCGCGCAGCAACGGCCGTCCAAAATTGGAATTGGACACTGATTTTGAACTGAAACTCTATATCCGTTTCAATAATCGAGAGGACCTGAAGAAACTGGAGATTACTTCCATTGAAGAAGAATACCGTTCAGAAAAACTGAATTACGTGGTGGCGAATGTGAATTTCAATTCGTTGTTCACCATCTATAACGATAGAGCGAATGAGCTGTTTGTTTGTGTGATGCCAGACTGATCAACTCATGTTGCAAAAGAAAATCCTATAACTCAAAAAAAGGGACGGAGAACAAGGGACAAAGGTCGGATTCGCCCCTCGTCACATGTCTCCGACCTAAAACATAGAGTTATTGATTCAACAACCTTCGGTGATAATTGATCTGCCCCAAGTGATAACTGGTGTGGGAGAGCAAGTGAAGGAGGAACAGTTCGGTGGTCATTTCGTGGCCGAAAACATTAATAGGAAATGACTTTGACAAGTCTTGTTCGTTCAACTTATCTAACGTGCTAGAAACAGCCATTTTCGTCCAATCCAATTCCTCAATTACATCTGTAACAGGAATATCTTTTGATGAGAATTCTAATTCTCGTTGGCGTACATAACCATTATCGCCAAGAACAGAACCAATAAAATGCTGCAAGTTTCCAGCAATATGCAATGCCAAATTGCCTGCTGAGTTTAAAATACTGTCCGTAGTTTTCCAAATCAGCTTTTCATCTTCATATAGTCCAAGTTCCGCCTGAATCTTAGTTAAGTCGCGGATAAGAAGTTCTGATAGTGAATGAAGCATTACAACTCACCACAATCATCAATCATGATAGGCGCAGAAGTAGCTCCTGAGCGCGAACCGTAAGT
Organism: Flavobacteriales bacterium; assembly: GCA_041687875.1. Classification (GTDB taxonomy): domain Bacteria; phylum Bacteroidota; class Bacteroidia; order UBA10329; family UBA10329; genus UBA10329. Next base: position 3,306 of record JBDNJH010000120.1, read on the forward strand.
CTCAATCTTCCTGACCACATCCATTCCTTCGGTCACTTTGCCGAATACCACGTGGGCGCCATCCAACCACGCACATGCAATTGTGGTAATAAAAAACTGGCTTCCGTTGGTATTTCTACCTGCATTGGCCATGCTCAACAGACCCGGCTCTGTGTGCTTCAATTCGAAATTCTCATCGGCAAACTTCTCACCATAAATAGACTTCCCTCCTGTGCCGTTGTGGTTGGTAAAATCGCCACCCTGCAACATGAATTCTGGTATGACCCGATGGAATCCACTTCCCTTGTATCCGAATTCTTTCTCTCCTGTGCACAGCGCCCGGAAATTCTCTGCTGTCTTTGGAACAACATCGGCTCTCAGTTCAAATACAATTCTGCCAGCAGGCTTCTGATCAATACTCACATCAAAAAATACGGTTGGGTTCTTTACTTCGCTCATCATTTAAAGTTTAGGCGGCAAAAGTAGTTAACTGGTTAATGAATTAGCAGTCCGGTAAACATCTGTTCGTTTGAGAAGGGGGTTTTATCGAGGGAAGGGCTTCTTTTTTCGCTCCGCTCATGGCATTATGCACTAAGTCAGTTATCACACTGACCTTAGAAGAAGCCCAAACCCAACATGGCCGCAGACGCTGCGGGTATGAGTATAAATAAGGCCGTTATCTTCTTGTAAGTAAATGAATGGGGTAAAGAAACGTTTTGCAGCTACCCGAAGGGCGGGAATTTTACCACAAAACTTCATTCGGAGAACTGAACTTTCGGCTTGCACAAATGTGTCTGTGGAGCACGAAA
>JBDNJH010000121.1:0-2666 GCA_041687875.1 Flavobacteriales bacterium
AACTGTGTTGCCCGCTTCTTAAATAGTTGTCGTACTGATTGAGTGCAGGGTTGCCACTGAGATCATACAGCATTTCCTGCGCCATCAGACCAGTGTAGAAAAGGCTTAGAAGTAGCACAAGAAGCCCCTTGAACTCTTTTCTAAAATTCTTCTTCATTGATGGTTTCTTCTGTTAAAGTTGAATCACCCATCGATGGTGGGAGCGAATAAAGCGATGGGTCGTAGTTAATGGATAGTGTATCTTCAGTCAGATAAAGAATTACCGAAGTTCCCATTGGCACCAAATTATTATCACTGAAAGCTGGTATTTGCTTGTAAACCCTCACCCGTGTCGAATCCGAGAACGGTTCATCTATCTTAAATGTTGCCAAGTTGAGCGAAGAAAGATTCAATCTGTCTATAGCCTCCTGCAAATTGTAGTAAAGTAGGTAAGGAATAAGCACCCGTGTGTTGCTCAACCCATCGCCCAGCACCAAATCAACCACCGTACCGCTAAACGCGAATGTTCCTTTCTTAACAACTTTACCTCTGATTTTCTGCTGTAGCACGGCATTCTTGGCAATGTCTGGTTGATACTCCAAACCGCCCAATTTTAGCCCAACGCTTTCAAGCACTGCCTTGGCTTGTCTCAATGAGAGATTTTTCACGTCTGGAACCACCACCTGCTTTGGCAGCATGGCGTTAACGGTGAGGTAAATTTTCCGTCCTCGCTTTACAGATGCGCCCGGCTTTGGGTCTTGATCGGCCACCGTACCGCGCGGAAAATCATCTGAATAAAGTGAATCAACCACCACCAATTCAACTTCCAGCGTATCGGCCATTGCTTCCAATTCCTTCAACTTCAATCCTGTCAAATTAGGGGTTTCAACCGTGATGCCATGCTCGGTCTGAAAATCTAACCAATAATACAGCGCCACTGCAGATGGAATAGACAAGGCCAAGGCAATAGCCAGATTGATTAGAAATAGTTTACTAAAAATGAATTTGATAAAACCCATAGGTTTGAATGGAAAACGTGCTATTGCAACGGGCGGCAAAGATATAAATTATGCACCCTCGGCTGTTTACCAATTATTGGGAACTCCAGGAGGCCACATTCATAATTTCAAGTACATTGGTGCCATTACATCGCCTCATGAAAAAGACAGTTGCAATCGTTTTTGGCGGATACTCTTCAGAATGGGTCATTTCTGAATTGAGTGCCAATGTTGTATTCAAACACCTCGACCAATCCAAGTACGATTCGTACATGGTGAACATCTCCAAGCAAAGTTGGGACGTTCTACTTCCTGACGGCTCAAAAAGTCAGATTGTCAAGAATGATTTCTCTTTTGTGGAAAAGGGAAGCAGTAAGAAGTTTGATGTGGTTTTCAATGCCGTTCACGGCACGCCCGGTGAAGACGGAAAGCTACAAGGTTACTTCGATATGATCGGAATTCCGTACACATCGCCTGGCGTTTTGGCATCATCGCTCACCTTCAGCAAGAGCTACTGCAATGGTTTTCTTCGCCAATTTAGCGATGTGAATATTGCCGATGCCGTCATGGTTCGGAAAGGCGATAAAGTAGATACGGATGCGATTCTTAAAAAGGTCGGTCTTCCTTGCTTCGTAAAGCCGAATAATCTTGGTTCCAGTTTCGGCATCACCAAACTGAAAGTTGCCGAAATGTTTGATGAAGCACTTGCCACAGCCTTGGAAAATGATGAAGAAGCGGTGATTGAGCAATTCGTAAACGGGGTTGAAATTGCCAGTGGCGTTTATTCATCCAACGGAGAAATAATTGCTCTCCCGCTTACGGAAATCGTGTCTAAAAACGAGTATTTCGACTATCAGGCCAAGTATGAAGGTGCAAGCGAAGAGATTACACCAGCAAGGATTCCTGATGAAACCCGCGACCTAATCCAAGAAACCACAAGACGTGTTTACGAACGCTTGAAGCTAAAAGGAATGTCGCGCATCGATTACATCGTTCAGGACGGCAAGCCGTTTCTCATTGAAGTGAATACAATTCCGGGATTATCTGAAACCAGTCTGCTGCCGCAGCAAGTACGCCATGCAGGAATCACGCTGCGAGATTTCTTTGGGCAGTTGGTTGAAGGAGCTTAGACTTGTTAGGTTTTCATAACCTAGCAAGTCTTGAGAAATTCAATGAGTTTTGCCACCGCCAACCCTCTATGGCTGATTTTATTTTTCTGCTCCATGCTCATTTCTGCAAACGTCTCCTTAAAACCATTTGGACGAAAGATGGGGTCGTAGCCGAAACCAGCCGTTCCGCTTTCTTCTGTCAGAAGCTCGCCATCCACGCGACCTTCAAAAAAGTGTTCTTCGCCATTTAGAATAAGGCTGATAACGGTTCGAAAACAGGCATTTCTATTCTCGCTGCCTTCCAAATTCTTCAGCACCTTATCCATGTTATCCTGAAAAGAACAATCCTCACCTGCGTAGCGCGCAGAATAAACACCGGGCTCACCGTTCAGCCCTTCAATCTCCAAACCTGTGTCATCCGAAAAGCAGTTCTTTCCTGTGCGTTCAAACACGTAGTGAGATTTGATACTTGCATTCTGATTTAGCGTAGTTCCCGTTTCCGGAATATCCACTTCTCCGAATACATCTTTCAACGAAAGCACCGTAAATTCCTTCGGGAGTTTGGAGCGAACCTCCTCCA
>JBDNJH010000122.1:0-27753 GCA_041687875.1 Flavobacteriales bacterium
ATTATCAGTGACTTGGAAACGGTTTCGCTGAAACCCGCTGACATTGGGCTACCTCCATTCACCGCATCTCCCCAAGCATTGGTAAAACCATCTCTAAGAGTATGCATGTGAACATAATCTGAGATTTTAGGTGGGTTCATTCTATTATCCGATTGCCAATCGACAACACTATCTTCAGAAAGCAGAACAACCAAGCGATACGGAGCTGCGTTCATATCTATTAAGGCACTAACCTTAATGGATGCAGTTACTTCTCTAGAAGCTTCGTTATATACAACCTCTAAGCCTACCAATGCTTCTGGTGGCAATGCCAAAACATTTGCAACATGGCCTTCCCAAGCATTGTACAGCTGAGGAAAAAGTCCACTATATTCCTTGCGATTAACCAATCCGTTAGGCAGAAATAAACTGTTCCCGAACTCCGAATCGTATGCATTTCCGATGTTGGTTCTAAAATCGGTAGAGAAACTTCCGTCTGGGTTGTTTTGTGGGGATGCAAAAGTTTCACTAACGTGAACAGCTAGCGGTATAACTCTTGTTCCGTATATGCACTGCAATCTTTTCAATTCTTCTGCTGCCTGCGGACAATTAGAGCATCTGAAACCTGTGTAATCCTCCATAAGAACGGTGCGAACACTGTCATATCTACAATGACAATTATCAATAAGAGCCATTGGGTTGTAGTTGGCAGCTGTGGAATCTGTGCATCCACGAAGAACAGAAGGGTCAAATTCACAGTTGCCATCATCCAATGTGGCATCTGGGTCATAGTTTAAGGCAATGGGATTGGTGCAACCATAGTTCGGAGGTGCAACCTTATCGCAGGCAAACAATGTTAAAATTAGGCCTAGAAGAATGAGAAAATTTGACTTTGCCATCATTTAAAAGCTGGTTGAAATACTAAGCGTAACTCCGTTAGAAGCTGGCACGTTTCTACAGACTCCTCCAACGCAGAATATACCTGCTCGTTGCCTTCCATATTGGAGCGTTACACGGGTAGCATCTTTAATGTATCCGACCTGCACCGTTGGGTAAAAAATACGTTGCGTTGGATTGGGATTAGAATAATTGTATTGTCCTATGAAGGCCAAGAAAAAATGCGGAGACCAGGTATATTCTAGAACGACTGCAGCCCAATCTTTAAAGTGTTGTTTGGTAAAAAGGCCCTGAAGTTCCCACCTAATGGCGTGTTTACTGGCTAGCTTATGAGTCATTTCTGCAATGATGATGTTTGCCTTAACTGGCTCTGAACCCGTAAGTCCTTGAACAACCTCAATGTCAAAAAACAAGTTGATGTATTTCAGCGTAAGCTTATGGTTCTGATTTAGCTTCTTGTTTACTTCAAAATTGATGTCTTGGAAGTATAATTGACCCAGCTCGAAGAATTCAGTTCGATAACCGGTTCCATTCTCGTCAATCATTTGATTAAGACCGTGGATTCGAGAATAATTGGCCGAGAGAGCCATACCATATTTCCCCCCAAGTGCAGACTTTCCAGGAATCTTATAACTGACATCTGCCTGAATTGCCCACTCGCCATTAGGTTGAGTAGCGTACGGATATAGGCTGGCTGCTAATAAATAGGTATGCTGATTGGTGAGCGCTGGCAAAAAGTTAATGTTGAGGTCGAAAAGGGTAGCGGTTCTATCAGAACGGAAGTTCATGTTGTCCGTTCTTTTTGCACTAACAACTATACCAAGACCTTTTTGTGAGTACGAACCAGTGAGGAGAAGTGCATCTCCCATGTTGTAGTTTGGTCTAATGTTTCCATTGTCTAGAATAAGCTCGTTGGAGGCTTGCGGGTCTTGGCCTCGACTAACGTATTCTCCGCTCAGGTTAAAACCACCATAAAGGAGGTTAAATCTTGCCGCCCAAGCACCCACATTTTCTGGAAGCTCAAGGTCAGAATCACTATCTTTTTGGTATTTGCTTACAAACGAACCGCCAAGCGTAAGTCGTGTTTTCTTTTCTGCCAACGCCTTGAAGGTTTCGTTCAAGGAAATTTCTGCGTCAAAAGCACGCACCAGTCCTTCTCCGTGCTGAAAAAAGAAACGCTGCTTTCCTACTAGGGCTTTCAAATAAACGCCACCAAGAATGTGTGATTTAACCCTCGCTCCTTCAATAAACGTATCAAAGCCCAGCCCTCGTTCTTCATAGGCACGTAGAATCATACCAGAGCCGAACTGCTCGTAAAAACCACCCACGGTGATGGTTAGAAAATCTGCATCAAAAGTTGCAAATCGATACGGAATTCCTTGCCCATCATACCGTGTATCGAAACCCTGAAGAACGTTGTAATAACCTTCGTAACGAAGACCTGCCGTGAACTTACCTTTTGTGTAAATCAAATCGGCATAACCATTCATCAGGAATTCCTCTGGAACGGGTGGCGCACCAATGGCCGAATCTGGGTTGTAGTACTGCGCATCAAATTGAACACTACCATGAATTTCGCCCCACTTGCCTTTGGTTTGCGAATCGTCAGTTTGCCCAAACAGGGTTACTGGACCCAGTAGAATTATACAAAAAATGACTCGGTAGAAAAATGACATCATCTAAAGAGCGATGATTGATTATTTAGTGATTTGTTCCAATATCTTTTCATACAGCTCTTGCTCATCGCCCGGACTGTACGAATTGTGAGAGTAGACAACTTGTCTGTCTGCGTCTAAGAGAAACGTGTGTGGAACACTGAGAACATTCATCAGTCGCTTCATATCTCCGTTCGGGTCCACGTAAACCTCGTATTCCCAACCTTTTCCATTTATAAACGGTGCTACCTTTTGCATGTTTCGGGCATCATCAATAGAAATAGCCACAAGTTTAACGCCTGTTTCAGCTTGCCAATCTGCGTATTCATCAGCAATAGTATTTAGCTCTTTCACGCACGGATTACACCATGTTGCCCAAAAACTTACTATGATGGGTTTACCATCATTTTGGATTTCACTTGTATTGAAATTTCGTCCATCAACCGTTTTAATATCTACGGAAGGGAACTCTCGGTTTTTCTTGGCAATTTGGGCCTGAGAAATGAATAAACCGGAGAAGCAAAAGGAAATAGTCAGAACTAACCTCATTTTTTTTGAAAGTATAGGTTAATTAAAGGCCACGAATCAATAATCATTCCTATTGATTCGTGGCCCTAAATTAACGTGTGCGAATTATTTTTCTACAGACAGTCTTTTAGTAATCACACTGTCATTCACGTAAACATTCACCAAATAGATACCGCTGCTAAGACCAGATGTGGCCAAAGGAATCATCTGAGTTCCTGCATTCATGGTTCCAAATGATTTTGACATGACACGAGCACCAACTGCATTGATAACCTCGATAGCAATGTTTGACTTTTCAGCGGTGTTGAATGTAATCATTGCATTGTCTACCGCAGGGTTAGGGTAAACTGACATTGATTGAGCAAGCTCAGTTTCCTCGATACCAGAAGTTGCAGTCGTCTGCATTCCACCTTTTACTTCATCAGTGAAATCGCCATCTTGTGAAAGTAGAATGCCGCCCCAGCTAGCTCTAATTTTGTATCCCCAAGCAAGTGCGCTTCCGCCTCCTGTGTAAGACATACCGTCACCAAACGAGTCATACAACCACATGGTGTAGCACTCATTAACTGGAAGAGTAACGTTATGTGTATGGGTCATGCTGGCGTCAGCACCGCCACCACCAAACTGATCGGCAGTTCCTTCTACGTACTCGCCTTCCGCTACTGTAGTTCCATTTGAGTTCGTAATCTCCCAGCTTGTTTCGCCCGGATAGTAATCTGTAGTCACATCCACAGTGATGTCAAGTGTAACCACCGGAGCGTCTATCAATTGAACAGGGTAAGAATTGTTTGCAGCATTATCATCTGTAGAAGTAATCTTCACTTGGTAATTACCTGGTGCGATGGTTACAGAACCGAAATCAACTTCAGCATACGCATAGCTTGCCAATTGACCAGTCCAGTTTACGCTGGCAAGTTCGTTAGAACCATTCATTACTTTAACTGTAGCACCTGTAAGTGTACTAAGTCCTGCATTGTAGATGATGGCAGACATCGGAACATCGCCACAAGCAATATCCTCACCAGTGTAAGCGATGATTGACCCATCGTTGTTGTCAGAAGCAGCGGCTCCACATGCAGACGCAGCAGCATAGTGCTGGGCAACCGTAATCTGACTTACTTCAGTTACTCTACGATTTGGGCAAACAAGTACAATAGTTGGATAGTATTCTAAGTTGAAAGCATTTGCAATGGTATTGCTATTAGCCATTGGGTATTCAATACCATCTAGCCAATCCCAACCGTTCGTGGATCCAACTCCACCGCTAATTGCTGTTATTGGTGTGCCTGGATCTGATTCAACTCCGAATACCATCAACTCATTTGTTCCTGAAGGACCGTAATTTGTGTAAAGCGTTTCGAGTGTTCCTCCTGTGTGATAAGACCAACATGGACCACACCATTCAGCATAAAGGTCAAGAATTACCGACTTTCCTTCATCAAGAATGTCATAAAGTCTGTAAGAATTTCCATCCAAATCAACGATTGTGATGTCTGGACATATGCCATAATCAGGAACCTGTGCTTTTGCAAGGCTCACTGTAAGTACAGCGACAAATAAGAGTAGAAGTTTTTTCATGATTTTTTTTTTAGTTTTTATCGATGACGAATATAAGTGTGAATTATGAATAACAAATATCAATTCTGAGATAAGCATCAGTGTATCTGTAAAGACAAAGACGAGGTTTTTTATGCTATTCGTTCACGTCTATGTCCGTTTTGTTTACTTTGCAGTCTCAAATATTTCAACACTTGAATCGCATGATTTTTAGAACGCTACTCGTTATTTCTCTGGCTTTAATTATGACAATGAACCTTTCGGCTCAGTCGTTATCCGTCACGGATTATGAAAGCCACGTGGTAGGATTACCTAGTGACGCTATACTTCAAACACACGGTACGGTAACAAACACTTCATCGGCTGCTATAGATGTGTTGGTTAAGTTCAATTTGATTTCGTCAGTTCCTGCGGGAGCTGGACATTATTTTTGCTGGGCGGTATGCTATGCAGAAGGTGCGGTTTATGACGGATTTCAAGCGCCAGCAAACCATTCTATTAATATTGAGCCTGGGGCGTCAGTAACTAATTTCTATGCAGATTATAAACCACACAACAGCGTTGGAGTTGCCACGTTTGAGTATTGTTTCTTTGATGAGAACAATACTTCTGATGAAACCTGTATTCAGATAACGTTCGACACTCAGAATGTGGGTATCGAGGATGTTTTTAGCGCAGAAGGTTCCGGAATCTCAGAATCCTACCCAAATCCAGCCACTTCTAACGTTCGTATAAACTATTCCTTGAAGCAAGGTTGGGAAAAAGCTAACATCGAAGTTTATAGCATGCTTGGTTCGCGGGTAAGAACAATGGCCCTTAACCAGAATTCTGGAACAGCCAACATGGATGTTGTTTCGCTACCTGCTGGTATGTATTTCTACACGCTTAATGTTGATGGAAAAAACATCAGCACTAGAAAAATGCTGGTTACAAAGTAATTTCTCCTTTTAGTAAGGATTGAACAAGCCGAGGCATTGCTGCTCCGGCTTTTTCATTTATAGGTGTAATGGAATTGGGATAAACCAACGCATCAGCCTTTGGGTCAATAATCCAAATGGGACAATTGGTTTTGGCAAATTGATAAAGACTTGCCGCTGGATACACATTCAAAGATGTTCCAACAATTATCACTGCATCCGATTCGGAAACAATCTGTGCTGCAATGGGCAAATTCGGAACTTCCTCCCCAAACCAAACGATGTGTGGTCTGAGTTGATGACCGTTTTCGCAACTATCGCCCATGAGCAATTCCCAACCATCAAGGTCGTAAATAGTATAAGGATAAGCTGTGCTTCTCACTTTCTTCAATTCACCATGTAAATGCAATACGCTCTTGTTTCCGGCACGCTCATGTAAATCATCCACGTTCTGCGTGATTACTTTAACATCAAACTTCTTTTGCAGATTGGTGATGGCAACGTGAGCCGTATTTGGTTTCACTTCCAGCAGCTGTTTCCGCCTTAGATTGTAGAATTCCAGCACCAATTTAGGATTGCGATACCAAGCCTCCGGAGTGGCCACATCTTCAATGCGGTGCTTCTCCCACAGCCCCCCGATGGATTGGGGCAGGCTATCCGAATCTCGGAAAGTACGAATGCCACTTTCGGCACTTATTCCGGCACCGGAGAGGATTGTTATTCGTTTTTTAATCAGCGTGGCCATTACTTGTGATGCCACAAAGAACGCTGACCATACCTTTATTCCTTCACAAACTTCTTTACCGCCCTTCTGCCATCTTGGTCTGTCATCTCTAACAGATAAACACCTGATGGAATACCATTCAGATTGATGGTTTGTCTGTCCGAAACAACATCTGCTGTAAACAGGCTGCGCCCACGCATATCTAGCAGCCGCAATGCTGCCATGGGCATTTTGCTTTTGATGTTAAGCACATCTGTAGCAGGGCTGGGGAAGACCGTAAAACCAAGTTCTTCCACTTCGTCTATACCCACCCCACTTGGCACACTATCCAACGCCACAACCGATACATCATCAATATAGTAGTACGATTTATCCTCTAAACCTGAAATAGTATCAATCAAACTAATACAACTGGACGTGTCTGTTTCAAAATTCCCTATGATAAGCCAGCTTGCTCCGTCAATTCGGGTCACAAAAGTGTCTTGAATTAAAGTCCAATCATTTTTACTGCTATAGATGATATTAGTGGGACTCTGAACCTGCGGTTCAAAATCTAATGGCATCCAATTGTTTGTGATAACCTTGTTTGGAGAAAAAAACGCACCGAAAGAACAGATTGCATACCGAAATTGATCAGCAAGACTCACGTAGAAACTAACTCGATAACGAACACTAGGCATTATTGGTTCTAGTAGTTGAACCTGAATATATTCTCGAAGTTCAGACAATACGGGACCGTTGTAGACAAATATTCCAGCGTAGCCATCACCAGAATGTGGCTCCTGCCATCCTCTGATGTTATCGGGAACTCCCACATAAGGTAATGTGTCGGGTGGAAGAATCAAATCTGCACCACATTGATGAAAATAGTCTGGAGAACCTGGACCACTAACATCAATCCACGGTTCAGCGTTTGAAATTTGACTAAGCAGCCAAGGACACTCCAAGTGATCTTCAAAACCACTATTGGGAACGAGATTCTGCTGGGCGTGAATGTTCACGCACAGGAAAACGCTTAATCCGTAAAACAGTACGGTCCTCATGGATTGACGATTGAAATCTGTTCTGAAAGTTTCGTGTCTCCATTTACGGCAATTCTCAGGAGATACAGACCAGATGATACATGGCTCAACCCCAGTTTGGTTAGGTTCGCATCTGCAATCAAAGTGGAATGATGCACGCAACGACCTGATAGGTCGAAAAGCTGTGCTGTGCCGACATCTGTTAATCCCAAGGAATATTCAATTGTAAGAATCCCATTACTTGGGTTGGGGTAAACCTTAAAACCATATTCTCTTCCTACCTCGTCTATACCCACCCCACTTGGTACACTATCCAATGCCACAACAGAAACATCGTCTATGTAGTAGTACGCAAATGTTGAAGGCCAATTTCCTAGTGGTGGTTGGTTAGGATTAAAACGCAGCGTATCACTGTCTCCATCTAAATGAAAATTGCCAATCGTAATATACTTCTCGCCACCTGTGGCCCAAACCGTGTCACAAATGAGAATCCATTTGGCTGTATCAGTAATTGGAATTCGTTCATCAGGCATTATCTGTGGCACGGCATCTATCATACCATTTGGGGTAGCAATGCTGACAACTTCAGGTGGCTCAGACGTAAGAGCAGCCCCTAGAGTGCTTACTGCGTACTGTGCGCGTTCAGAGGGAGACACAAAAAATTTAATCTCATAACGCCAACTAGCAATCATCTCGCTTGATAGTTCCGCAACTAGATATTCTCTTGCTTCTGGTAGATTTTTATTAAATGGAGTTATTCCCGCGTAGGCCTCACCTTCCGAGGGGGGTTGGAAGCCTAAGTAATTTTGTGGGATACTAACTGAAAACTCACCGTTGTTCTGAGCGCAAACATTAAAATAATCTGGTGTAAACGTTGGAGTGTTCCAACTAACTGCCGTCCAATTACCTGGATTCATAGGACAATCTGAAAACTGCTCGAAACTTCCGTTTGGAACCAGATTTTCCTGTGCCTGAGTACTCAGGCACAGGAAAATCAATGGTATTAAAATAGTCCTTCCCATCCTATTTGATTACAGAGATTTGACTACTCATTTCTATGTTCCCGTTAATCTTTACTTGGCAGATGTAAAGTCCAGCATTCAAGAACGGTACATTAATCACTACAGAGGATGAGCCAAAAGTCAGGTCGGTACTGAAAACTTTTCGACCCGCAGGGTCAAAAATCTCCAACTTACCGATTTCACTTTCCTCTAAATCGTATGTTACGGTCATTGACCCATTATTCGGATTTGGAAACACTCCAAACACCTCTTCCTTCTCTAAAGTCGTTTTGTTTTTGGCTTCCTCAAGACCTGGAATCCGCTCACATTCGTTTGCATAATCCTTTGGCAAAGTATCTACACTCAATAACGCTGCACGCGCCATATAAACCCCCATACCATCATCTAACGGGCATCGCCTAGCAATTTCTCGCAGTTGTTCCGTGGTTTCTTCCGAAAGTGTTCGCAGGTCGGCTGCATTGGAATAAAGGACGGTCAACACGTCTTTCAGCGTCCGTTCTACACTATTTGTTGGTTGAATGCTGTTCAGCTCGGCAGCTTCCTGCTGCCCAATACCAACCGCGGTTTGATTGAAACCAGCAATGGCACGTTGCAGTTTTCCAATGTTACTCTGTTCGTTCTCCGCCCTAAAATCAGACATGGCGGTGTTTTCTTCAGTCAATGCGCTGTTTCGGGTCAGGTAGTTGTAAAGTCCGTACTTGGCTATCCATTGCTGGTTGGCCTCTCTTTCACTCTGTGTAGCAGCAGGTTCAATGATGTTCATCGTCAGTGCTTTCATTCTGATAAGATACTTAATCTTTCAGTAAAGCGGCTTACACCGTTTACCTCTAAACTGATAAGATACACGCCAGCATTTAATTCAACTAAGTTCATTTCGGCTGTTCCTGCCTCACCAATTAAGGTTTGGGTAAAGACTTGTTTACCAACCATATCATACACGCGTACTTCACCATTCTCCAAACCCTTCAGGTCGTACGCCAATGTAAACTGTCCGTTGTTCGGGTTTGGGTAAACGTTGAAAGCACGCTCTCTTTCCACCTCATCTATACCCACCCCACTTGGTACGCTGTCCAATGCTACTACTGATACATCATCAATAAAGTAGTAAGCAAGTTCCGATAACTGCGCATTGGGGTTAAACAGTAGGGTATCGCTGTCTCCGTCAGCAAAGAAATTGCCAATTGTCAGAAACCGCTCATTATCTCCTCTACTTACTATGGTGTCCGTAATCAGAATCCAGTTAATGGTATCAGTCAATGGTGGCCCTTGATACAAAACCTGAGGGTCTGCATTCAGTCTCAGGCCACCGTCCAATGTATCTGGTGATTCTGCGGTAAGTGCAGCACCCATTGTGGAGACTGCATACCCTCCCATGTGTTCTGCTAAACTTACGTAGAACCGAACTTCATACCTGACACCCGGATAAAGAGGTTGTATTAGCTGTGTCTGAATATATTCTCTAGCCTCTGGGTGGTATTTACTAAAGGCCCAGATACCAGCATAACCATCACCTGTTCTTGGTTCTTGACATCCACGCCAATTGCAAGGAACCGCCAAAGGGTCGATTGTTACACACGTATGAAAATGATCTGGTGTACCGACCTCCGTACCTGAAACCCAACCCATTGCTGATGCAGCAAACGAGACACTTGCGCTAGGACAGTTCGGAGGATTTTCAAAGCTACCGTTAACCACTAAGTTCTGTTGGGCTTCAGCTTGGAAACTCAACAGAACGAACAATCCTATATTCATGCAGCAGCGCATTACTTTACGCTGTTTAATTTTGGCTGGTGATTGTAATTTATTGGCCAATTTGTTCCTGCGTGTTCCATTTCCTTTAGGTTTAATGGATTAGATTGGTGTAAAGGTAGTCTGGAAATTGACTTGTTATAACACCGAATAGTTAAATGTTCGGCAACATTTAGGTCGTTTATTACTTTTCTAAGGATGCTGCATGTTAAGCATTGAGGTCAGGATTTGAATTTAGGTTTAGGTACGATTAAAGACAAAGCACTGCATTGTGATAAATTACATTTCTAAGCCGTTTCCAATGGCGTATTTGATGGATACGGGAAGTGTCAGAAATGTTTAATAACTAGAGTTTTTTGGTTGTACAGGAAGGCAAAAACCATCTGTCAACCATATCGCAATCCCGTATTAGGTGCCAGAAGCTTCCGACAATCAGTAAGAGATTTCCTGTTGCCACACAGAAGCGTCCATCATGGAACATGAGCGTTGCGGTTGCTTGACTGATATGTAGGTCATGCGACAAGGGCTCTGGTGTTGCTTGCCGTAGATCTCCGCCAACGAACACGGAGGCTCATGTTCACTATCGGAACAGTACGTCATACAACCTGATGCCTCAGGTTGATAGAAGTAGATTACGGTCATCCAACCCGAGATTACAAGTTCTGTGTCGGAGATTTCCGACAGGTATTCATTGATCTCCAACTGATGGAAATATGGTTTTCGCTAGTTGTTGGGGTCAAAACTTCTCCTTCCTGTCAGCCGTTTCGAGTGGGATAAATTCCTTGTTAAAAGCAAGCCGACATTCCCTCTTCATAGAAAACTCCGTTACATCAATCGTCTCAAAGGAGCGTCTAAGCTAAAAATCTTTACTTTTGCCGTCCTTTTTCAAACTTAAACCAAGGTATATAGATTCCACTCTACCTGAACTCAAGTAATTAAAGTATGATAACACACCTTCACGGTGTCTTGGAAGAAAAGACACCTGCAAGTGCTGTCATTGACTGTGGTGGAATCGGATATACGCTGTCTATATCCCTCAATACCTATGCTCAATTGCCCGATAAGGGCACGTGCCGATTGTTTACGCATTTGGCCATAAGGGAAGACGCGCACGTACTCTTCGGATTCTATAACCAAGCAGAGCGAGAATTGTTCCGTCAGCTTATCTCTGTATCTGGTGTTGGTGGCAACACGGCATTGGCTGTTCTCTCCAGTTTAGATCCATCTGGTGTGCGAACTACTATTGCCAGTGGCGATGTGGCCACGTTAAAATCAATTAAAGGAGTTGGGCCCAAAACTGCCGAACGAATTATTGTGGATTTGCGCGATAAGATGGGTAAAGTGGATATTGGAGAACTTGGTTTTGCCATGCCACAAAATAAACAACGAGAAGAGGCGTTAACCGCCCTCGTCACCCTAGGGTTTGCCAAGAATTCTGCCGAAAAGGCAATAGACAAGGTATTGAAAACCCATGGCAGTGACCTCCCAGTAGGAGAAATAGTTAAACGAGCCCTGAGCAGTTTCTGAGTTTGAAGAAGTCTAAATGCTGAAATTCCTGAAGAGGTTTTTGATGTTTTCCGTGGTTGCCACAGGCGTAGGTCTGGTAGCTGGCTCAGATGCATCAAATCCTGCCAAAAGGAAAGCCATTTTGAGTTTAGAATTGCTGACGTTTGCGGTAGATACCGATACACTTTCGTTGCCTTATCCGCTTCAAGATTCATACGACCCTACGCCCACCGGCAACGGCAACGGACTTTACCTCAACGACCCAGACAACATTCAGACGGAGATTGATTACGACCCCGAAAGCGGAGAGTATAATATTGAGCAGAATGTGGGCGAAAACATCAACTACCGTCCTCCTACTTACATGTCGTTTGACGAGTATCAGGAATACAACGCCAATCAGGCACTACGCGATTATTGGAGAGAAAAGGCGCAGAGCCAATCAGAAAGCCAGCGTAAGCCGCTTATTCCTAAGCTTAACATCAAGAGTAAACTGTTTGAAACGATTTTTTGCGGCTCCACAGTAGAGATTCGCCCGCAGGGTTCGGCCGAGTTGATTTTTGGAGTGAATGTTTCCAAGATTAAGAATCCGGCATTACCTGTTAGGCAGCAGACTAATTCCACCTTCAACTTTGACCAAACCATTCAATTAAACGTGACCGGAAAGATTGGAGATGCCATGACATTGGGAGTGAACTACAACACCGATGCAACTTTCGATTTTGAGAATCAGATGAAACTGCAGTGGGAGGCTTGTGACGAAGACATGATTCTGCGAAACATTGAAGCTGGTAACGTTTCATTGCCACTTACAGGTTCGCTCATATCAGGAAGTCAGAATTTGTTTGGGGTAAAAGCCGTAACTCAGTTCGGAAGGTTAAGAGTTACGGGCATTTTCTCGCAGCAGAAGAGCGAAAGCGAATCGGTAACAACGCAAGGCGGTGCACAGATTACTCAGTTTGAAGTAAAGGCAGATGAGTACGAGCCAAACCGTCACTATTTTCTTACACAGTTTTTTCGCGATGGTTATGACCAATGGTTATCAGACCTTCCGCTGGTTAAGTCGCCAGTAAACATAAGCCGTATTGAGGTGTGGGTAACAAGCGTCAACTTTAATGACGATTCTAGGAACATTCTCGCCTTCATGGACCTTGGCGAGCGACCACAGGATACTTACAACGATACGTATGTTGGGCCGGGAAGCGGAAACCAGAATGTACCTAACAATAACGCCAACAGTCTTTACAATAGCGTGTATAACACCCCCGGAGCACGTGACATCAGCCAATCTGCGTCTGCCTTTGCATCGTTGGCTGCATCCGACAATTTCATCAACTCGCAGGATTATGAGGGATTGGAATTGGCCACAAAGCTCTCCGCAAACGAATATCGCCTCAATCCGCAGCTCGGTTACATCTCCCTAAACAGGGAATTGCAGCCTAACGAGGTGCTTGCCGTTGCATTTCAATACACCTACGCAGGTCAGGTGCATCAGGTGGGCGAATTCTCTACCGATGGAATAACAGGCGCAAACTCGCTTATTGTGAAGCTTTTGAAGAGCACTGTTACAAATCCGAAGATTCCAATTTGGGATTTGATGATGAAGAACGTCTATAACATTGGAGCTTATCAGGTGGCACGGGAGGATTTTCGGTTGGATGTAATCTATGACAACATTCCGGCAGGAACGCGAACCAACTATTTGACCGAAGGTGCCATTGAAGGCCAGATTCTGCTCCGTGCATTGAACTTAGACCAGCTGAACAACAATAATGACCCGTATCCTGATGGTTTCTTCGATTTTGTGGAAGGCGTTACCATCAACAGTCAAACAGGTAGAATCATTTTCCCAGTAAAGGAGCCTTTTGGTTCTTATTTAGAAAGCAAATTCAATCTCCCTACCGAACAGGCCATTGCCGATAAATATGTGTTCCCACAGTTGTATGATTCTACCAGACAGGCGGCCCTCAACTTTCCAGAACTGAACCGATTTATATTGGCAGGAACCTACAAAGGGCAGGGTGGTTCGGAGATTTCGCTTGGCGGAATGAACATCCCGCAAGGAAGCGTTACGGTATCGGCTGGTAGCCAAATGCTGGTCGAAAATCAAGATTACACGGTTGATTACACGCTCGGACGCGTGAAGATTATCAACGAAGCTATTATTCAATCTGGGCAGAGGATAACGGCCAACAGCGAGAGCAATTCGCTTTTCAATATCCAGCAGAAAACATTGGGCGGTGTGCACCTCGATTACGTGGTCAGCGATAACCTCTCGTTTGGTGGTACGGTTCTCAACCTCCAAGAAAGACCGCTTACCCAGAAGGTAAATATGGGAGATGAGCCGATAAACAACACCATTTGGGGACTGAACGGAAACTACCGAACCGAGTCACGTTTCCTCACCAAACTGGTGGATAAGATTCCGCTCATAAACACAAAGGAGGTTTCTACCATTTCGGTAGCGGGAGAGTTTGCGCATCTCATTCCTGGAAACGCAAGGGCAATTACCAAAGGTGGAATTGCCTATATAGATGATTTTGAGGGCAGCGTTAACTTTATCGACCTAAAAAATCGCCAATCGTGGGTGCTGGCCAGTACACCGCAGGGGCAGACAGAAAACCCCATGTTTCCAGAAGGGTCTTTGGCCAACGACATTGGCTACGGAATGAACCGCGCTAAGTTTGCGTGGTATGTTATTGACCCGCTTTTTTACCGAAATAACAACCTCACGCCAAGCCACATTGGCGTTAACGAACAATCCTTCCACTACACGCGTGCCGTGCTCGAACAGGAGATATTTCCGAACAGACAATCGCAGATTGCCAATCAGCAGACCAACCTGCCCATGTTTGATGTGGCGTTTTACCCTGAGGAAAAAGGCCCGTATAACTATGATGCGGATGGAAAGACACCCCTAGGAGTTCAGATTGCCGCAGGTCTTGAGCAAGATGGTTCGTTAAGCGATCCGGCTTCTCGTTGGGGTGGTATTATGCGGCCAATTACAACCAGTGATTTTGAAGAGAACAATATTGAGTTCATCCAGTTTTGGGTGATGGACCCCTATTATTACGATACGCAGAACACGCACACGGGAGGAGACCTCTATTTCAACCTTGGTAACGTTTCGGAGGATATCTTACGTGATGGTAGAAAATCGTTTGAAAACGGACTTCCAACGCCCACCAACGATAATCTAACAGATACAACCAACTGGGCCATTGCTCCAATCATTCAGAATATTATCAATGTTTTTGACAACGACCCCGTGGCAAGACCATTTCAGGATATTGGTTTGGATGGTATGAACGATGAGCAGGAGGTTTTGGGCCATACTGCTACTCCGGGCAACAACTCCAACTCAGATTACGTGACTAAGCTAATTGCCAGAAGGGATGGCGGATTATTAAGTCAAGCCGCTTTTGACAAGTTGATGGCCGACATCTCTACCGACAACTTTAAATTTTATAGAGGAGATGACCTAGATGCTCAAGAGGCCACCGTTCTGGAACGCTATAAGCCTTACAACGGATTAGAAGGCAACTCGCCAACTGCCGATCAATCGGGAACATCGTTTCAGGCATCTTCTTCCACCATTCCAGATGTGGAAGACATTAACCGAGATAATACCGTAAATGAGACGGAAAACTATTTCCAGTACAAGGTAAGTATGCGCAAGGAAGACCTCGTGGTGGGTAAGAACTACATTACTAGCGAGGTGGTTGGACTTGGAACGCTTGCCAATGGTACCGCCATTGATGTGAAATGGTATCAGTTCAAGATTCCTGTAAGAACGCCAGACCGCGTGGTTGGTAACATTCAGGATTTCCGTTCCATCCGTTTTATGAGAATGTATTTTAAAGGATTTGAGGATTCTATTGTTACCCGTTTTGCCCGATTGGAACTCGTGAGAGGAGAATGGAGACGGTACCTTTTCTCGTTGGAAGAGCCGGGAGAATACATTCCGGGCGATCCAACAGACGATGCTCTGTTTGATATTTCGGTGGTGAACATTGAGGAGAATAGCGAGAAGGAGCCAGTAAACTACGTTCTACCTCCTAGCATCGACCGCCAGCAAACGCCATCAGGAAATACTACGTTGCGGCAGTTAAACGAACAGGCTCTGTTGCTCAAGACCTGCGATTTGGCAGATGGGGATGCACGGGCCGCATTCAAGAACACACAGTTTGACATTCGTTCTTACAAGAAGCTGAAAATGTTTATTCACGCAGAAGCGATAGGTGATGAATTGCTGAACGATGATGATGTGACCGTTTTTCTTCGTTTAGGAACCGATTTTGACAACAACTATTACGAATACGAGGTGCCATTGATTGTTACACCCAATGGAAATTACGACAATGAAGCAGCGGACGACCGGTTTGCTGTTTGGCCCATCCTCAACGATATTGACATAGAATTTGGCGAACTCACCAACGCAAAGACGCAACGGAATAGAGACCTCATTTCCGACCCATCGGTTTCGATAACCAAGCGGTATGAAATGGATCACGGCCCAAGAAACAAGATTGTTATCAAGGGAAATCCTAACCTCGCCAACATCAAATCCATGATGATTGGTATACGAAACCCGAAAAAAGACGGAGCACACAACACGGATGATGGCCTTTCTAAATGTGTGGAGGTGTGGGTGAACGAACTCCGACTTACAGACTTTGACAACAAAGGAGGTTGGGCAACCACGGGTCAGGTAAGTGTGAAACTGGCCGATTTTGCCACGTTGAATGGAGCGGCAGATTACACTAAGTTCGGTTTTGGTGCGTTTGATAGTAAGCCCAGCGAGCGTTTCCGCGAAAGCGTTGCCAACTACGACCTTTCGGCACAAATTAAGGTAGATAAATTCTTTCCTGCCAAGTGGAACATCAATGTACCAATGTATTTGAGCTATGGCGAAACCTTTGGAAGACCAGAATTCAATCCGCTCGATCCAGACATTACCATGGCGGCCACGCTTACAGGTCTGAACGAGACATCGGCCAACCCAGATTCTGCACGGCAGTTATTAATTCAGCAAACGGAACGCTATAACAAGCGAAGGAGCATGAACTTTACCGATGTGAAGATTGGTTTCTCCAGCAAGAAGCCAATGCCTTGGGACCCTTCCAACTTCGGCTTCAATTATGCCTACAATCAGGATTATATGCGCGATATTAACACGCAATATCGCGAAACGCGAACCTATCGTGGTGGTATGAATTACAACTACAATCCCACAGGAAAGAATGTTCGGCCTTTTGCCAAGCTCAAACTTGTAAACTCTATGGTAGATGGTACCAAGGCCAAGCAAGACGAACGGGTGAAGGAACAAAAGGCTGTGGTAGATAGCCTGAAACGCGCCAAGGTGAAGGGCGATGAAATGAAAGAAGCAGAAGATCAGCTTGAGACTTACACCAAACGGAGGGATAGTTACAAGAAGTGGTCTAGGAGCATGTTGCAGTCGGAATGGTGGCGACCAATTAAGGATTTCAACTTTAATTATGTGCCGAGCGGGCTTGGTTTTAGAACCGATATGGATCGTAGATATACCGAGCAACAGCTTAGGAATAC
The DNA here is from genome assembly GCA_041687875.1 of Flavobacteriales bacterium. GTDB lineage: Bacteria > Bacteroidota > Bacteroidia > UBA10329 > UBA10329 > UBA10329. The sequence goes on from JBDNJH010000122.1 coordinate 17,125, forward strand.
CACACAATTTGCCGATATCAAGATTGACTCCACCTTCCAGAAATCGTTTTTATGGAATAGGAATTATGTATTCAAGTATGATCTGACAAAGGCAATCAAAATTCAGTTTAACGCCTTCAACTTCGGTAGGATAGACGAACCCGAAGGTCCAGTTGACAGGAAGTTTGAAAACTGGGATCACATGCGCGATTCTATTTGGTCTAACATCTGGAATGGAGGTCGTACCACGCAGTACAACCACAACACAACAGTAAACTGGACGCTGCCGATTAACAAGTTTCCAATCCTGAGTTGGATTACATCAACCGCATCTTACACCGGAAATTACACGTGGACAGCCGCACCGCTTGAGCGGCAGAATGATGGCTCGTTTGTGCAATCCTCCTTCGGAAATACGGTGCAGAACTCGCAGAACTGGCAGATAAATGCCAACGCCAACCTCACGCAACTTTACAATAAGGTGCCGTTCCTCAAAAAGATAAATCAGGATCAAAGGCGAACTGCCAGCACTCGGAAAGCGACTGCCAAAGGAAAGACAAGTGCCAAGAAAGGCGATACAGCAAAGGGAGACCCGAAAGACACCATTCCGGAAGAGAAGAACAAAATCAATTTCGGAAAGATTTTGGGCAACAGCATTGGTTCCTTTGTGATGATGGTGAAATCGGTGAATGTTACTTACTCCGAGAATAACGGAACCATGCTGCCAGGTTACAATCCCAAGACGGACTACGTGGGATTGGACCAGGGCATGGCAAATACGGGCGGTTTTGTCCCCTTCATCTTCGGATGGCAGAGCAATGCCTTTGACGATGTTTCTACCGGATACGACATCCGAAGGGAAGCCATCAGGGGTGGGTGGATATCGACAGACACCTTGCAAAGCAGCCCTCTGGTGCAGTCGCAGTCAAGCTCATTAAACCTGCGAGCCACTATAGAGCCTATCAAAGGATTCCGTATTGACCTTACTGCCACAAGAACTTACACCGAGAGCGTAAATGAGTTCTTCCGCTGGGAGGAAGAGTTGCAGCGACCAGTAAGTTTTAACCCAGTTACAACGGGTAACTTCAGCATGTCTTACATCACGGTAAATACAGCGTTCACCAAATCAAGAGAGGACAATTCATCTCCTGTATTTGATCAGTTTAAAGAAAACCGACAGATTATTTCGCAGCGGTTGGCAGCAGATTATCCTGGGTTTCTGTTGAGCGATCCCGAGGGTTACGCTGAAGGTTATGGAGGCACACAGCAAGACGTGTTGATTCCAGCATTCCTTTCTGCCTATGGCGTGTACAACCCGCAGAGCATCAGCAATAGCGTATTTCCACGTATTCCGTTGCCAAACTGGAGGGTGAACTACGATGGGCTAGGTAAAATCCCATTCGTGAAGAAGTTTGCACGCAACGTAACATTGGGTCACGCCTATCGGTCAACATATAGCGTTAGTAGTTTCACCACCAACCTTGGTTTTGAAGCCGTTCCAACCTCAACAGGAGAAAGCCTCTTGCCTAATACACGCGATAGTTCGGGCAACTTTATTCCAGAATTCCAAATCGGAACCATCACCATCAGCGAGCAGTTTAGCCCACTTGTAAGTTTAGATTTCAACTTCAAGAATTCGCTCACCGCCAAGTTTGAGGTGAAAACGAGTAGAACCCTATCCCTCAACTTCTCCAACACGCAGATGGTGGAAGTAACCAGCGAAGAATACATCGTTGGCGCGGGATACACCTTTAAGAATGTTCCTTTCCCAATTAAGATAGGTAAGAGCACCAAGCGCATCAAGTCCGACCTTAACTTCCGTGTCGACTTCTCTATCCGCGATAATAGAACAATGATTCGGAAGATGGAAGAAGACCTCAATCAGGCAACATCGGGGCAGAAGCTCATCAGCATCAAGGTAAATGCCGATTACGTTATTAATCAGCGATTCAATATCCGATTGTTCTACGATGCGGCCATTAACAAGCCAGTTGTTTCTTCTTCATTCCCAACAGAAAACCACTCAGCAGGACTTAGTTTGAGATTTACCCTCGCTGAATGATAGACAGATTGCCGAAAAACATACTTTTGGCCGAACTTTAAATCCAAAGCACAAGAAATGAGCGTTCCAGCAAATCTTAAGTACACCAAAGAACACGAATGGGTCAAAATCGATGGCGATGTTGCCACCGTTGGCATCACCGATTACGCGCAAGGCGAGTTGGGAGACATAGTTTACATTGAAGTTGAAACAGAAGGAGAGACATTGGCCGCAGAGGAGGTTTTTGGAACTGTGGAAGCGGTAAAAACCGTATCCGATTTGTTTATGCCACTAAGTGGAGAAGTACTTGAGTTCAACTCAGGACTTGAGAAAGACCCCGAAGCGGTGAACCGCAATCCTTATGGAGATGGTTGGATGATTAAAATAAAATTGTCAAACGCATCAGAAGTTGATGGACTCTTGTCAGCAGGTGCCTACACCGCACTAATCGGAGCATAAACATTGCTTTCATTCAAGCACGTAATACGGATATTGGCCGTCCTTTGGACGGCCTTTATTGTTTATGGGCTTACCTCTATTCCGAGCGATGTACTACGATTTCCGTGGTTAGCACTGCCAGGAGTTGATAAACTCATCCATGCTTTTCTTTTTGGAGTGGAGGCTGGGTTAGTAGCCTTGGCTTTTGCTAAAGACAATGGCCAAAAGCCTTGGCTTCCCATTCTTATTTGGTGTTTTGTTCTTGGTGGCGGGCTCGAAATCGTTCAACATAATTGGATAGAAGGACGATCTGGCGATGCGATTGATTTGCTAGCAGACATGCTTGGAGCGGTGGTCGGGTTGGTGTCTATTCGGTTTTTAATGCACAATCAACGCCAATTGTTTTAAGCAGAAAAGCGGGTGTTCAATCTATTCCCAAGCAAAATTCTCCATCTTCCTAAATACACCTGAAGCTAATTGGGGAAGCAAGATGATGAATGTCATGTATCCTTACACGCCTTATCAATTTTGAAGGCCTGTTTAATCATGATATTTGCGCCCGATGAAAAGCCTGGGCATATCTCTTCTGATTGTTGGTTTTCTAGTTCAGACTATGAGTTCCTCGTTAATCCTACTGAACTACGAGGTCAATACGGCTTATATCATTGAGAAATTCTGTGAGAATAAAGACAAACCAGAACTTCATTGTAATGGTAAGTGTCATCTTGCCAAACAGATTCACGCAGATTCTGAGCAGAAGTCGGAAACACCTGTAGCTTCAACCGAGATTCTGGTTTTAGTGCTTGCTTGCACCACACTCGAATCGTTTGAATTCAACTACGTTGCTACTGAAAGTATAGCATCAAACAGCCTTTATATGGAAGGCAATTATTCCAACCACTTACAATCCATCTTTCATCCACCACAGGTTTAATTGATTGACTCGAACATTTTCAGCGTGGTCTGAAAATCAACATTACGTTAATTCAATTTATATCTATTCAAATGAAAGTTTCAATGAAACTCCTCGTAGTAGGAGTAGCGCTTGTGAGCGCAATATTTACGGGTTGCAAAAAAGATAAAGACCCAGAACCAAACAATACAGACGGACTTATACTGATTGCCACTGGCTATACTGATGCAGGTGGCATCAAGGTAAATCTGTACTCGACCGACTCTTTGTATTCACGTTATACTCCCTTCTTTATTGAAGTAAGAGATTCTGCAACCAATACGGTTATTGAAGATGGTCACATCGAAATCATGCCTATGATGGATATGACTACCATGATGCATTCTGCACCTTTTGAAAATCCAAGTAGCTCAGATGCTGTTGACGGTCTATTTCCATGCGCAGTTGTTTTTCAAATGCCAGGAGAAATGGGTTGGTCGCTAATGGTTCATGTACATGAACACGTAAATGGTGGAGAAGGTGAAGTGACTTTCCCGTTGGTGGTGAAAAATCCAGAGCCAACGAGAACTAAAGTGGTTATACCCGTTAATGACCCTATGAGTCGTTTGATTATTTCATACGTGGAGCCACTGGACGCTAAAGTTGGTGTCAACGATTTTGAGGTTACGTTGCATTCAAGAGAAACCATGATGTCTTTTCCTGGTATTGAAAACTACACCGTGGAAATTGCGCCAGAAATGCCATCTATGGGTCATGGTTCTCCAAATAATTTGAACCCAATTCATGTAGGAAACGGACATTACAAAGGTCAAGTGAATTTCACGATGACCGGAGTTTGGAGAATCAACCTGAATATTATGGATGGTTCCACTGTTGTAGATTCAACCTCTTACTTCGAGGTGACGCTACAGTAACAGCGACATGAAGTCGCTGGCCTGCGGAATCTTCTTCACGTTAACCGCGTTTTCGGCTGTTGCCCAACAACAGGACAGTATTCTGTTCTACCAAAAAGGCAACATAATCGAGACGGTGTTTGACGTGGAGGAGATTCTCGTGCGGCCAACGTGTGCGTGCGTTGGGGAATGTAGTTGCGGCATGAAGGCCGAAGACAATTATTCAGAAAATCGGTTTTCGTGCACGGATGCCATTCTTGCCAAAAATGGACGAATTGAGCTTATGAAACGGGGTGGTTTTGCGTTTGAACCCGTCCTAAACGGAATGGCTTCCGACAGGCTGAATCTGACCATAGATGGCATGAAAATCTTTGGTGCCTGCACTGATAAGATGGATCCTGTCACGTCTTACGTGGAGCCGAATAACATGAAATCGGTATCGGTTCAACACGGTTCTTCGGGCAGCATGTTTGGCTCAAGTTTGGGAGGCTCCATTAATATGGAAACCAATGGAGCAACCATTAACGCCAACAAACCGATAAGTGGCGAAGTTGGCGTTGGATTTCAATCAGCTGCATTGGGAGCCAATGCCTTGTTCTCGCTCAATTATAGTCGAGCGAGATGGGCTGTAAGGGCGAATGGTGTCTATCGTAAATTTCAGAATTACCGGTCTGGAGGTGGAGCAGAGGTTCAGTTCACACAATTTGAAAAGTGGAATGGAGCCATTTCGGCCAAATACATGCCGACAGATAGGGATGTTTTCCGCTTTGATTTTATCATGGATGAAGGCTACAACATAGGTTATGCCGCCTTGCCAATGGATGTGCTTTTTGCCAAAGCCAAGATTTACGGCCTGACCTATCAGCATTATCCGTCACAATTGTGGTTTGAGAAGTTTGAAACAAAGGTTTACGCCAATACGGTTAACCATTCTATGGACGACACAAAACGTCCGAATGTAGTCATGCACATGGATATGCCAGGTTGGACCAAAACCTTTGGTGGTTATGCAGATGGGCGATTGAAATTCGGAAAGCATAAGATTACCGTTAGGCTAGATGGATACCACACAAATGCACGTGCCGAAATGACCATGTATCCAAACAACGAAGCGCCCATGTTCATGCTTACGTGGCCAGATGTGGACAAGCTCGACTTTGGGCTTTATGTTCGGGATGATATTCAATTCAATATTAAACGCAGTTTGAGTTTCAGTGGAAGATTGGAATATCTAAACACGTCTGTTATTGATGAATTTGGGGTGCAACAGGCAGCGGTTTTCAATCAAGATGTGTCTAATGCTGATCACCGTTTGCTGAAAACCGCCTCAGTTAGCTACACAGAGATTCTAGGAAATGGCTTTTCTGGTTGGTTGACGGCAGGTTATGCAGAACGTTCTCCATCCGTCACGGAGCAGTATGCCTTCTACATTTTTAATGCTTATGATGGATATGATTATATCGGATATCAGAATGTGAAGACAGAGAAAGCGGTGCAGGGTGACCTTGGACTTAAGTATGATGGCAAACGGTTTCAGGCACGAGCAACAGGGTTCTATTACCATATTTACGACTACATTCTGGGAGCGATGGACTCTACTCTTGACGCCATGACAATTGGCGCCCGAGGGGTAAAAGTTTCGCGAAATCTTGAATCGGCCTATATGACCGGAGGAAATCTGGAACTGAGTTATTCTCCACTGAAAATTCTTACGCTTTCCAACAATTCTTCTTACACATACGGAAATACGTTTGAAGGAGATCCATTGCCGCTTGTTCCTCCTTTCAAGAACGTGAGCGCCATCAAATGGTCTCATAAGAAGGTATTTGTTCAATTGGAGTGCGAAAGCGCAGCTAACCAACCGAGGACAAATCCTGAGTTTGGAGAAATGAAGACCCCGGCATACGGGATTATCAATCTTCGCGCTAGCTACTTCTTCAATTTTGGCAAGAAGCAATTGACCTTGAATGGAGGAGTGGAAAACCTGCTTGATAACCGCTACCGAACGCATTTGGATTGGGGCGGAATTCCCCGTTCAGGAATCAACGGGTATCTGAATGTGAGTTTCACTTTCTGATAAGCTGGAAACGCTTGTTCCCGTTTGAAACGAAACCCATTAGCTCAGTGCTCACTGGAAATAAAACTCAGCAATCACAGCACGAACGCCATTTGAATAAACCCCGCAATAGCCCCAACTATGGCACCAACCAAAATTAAAATATGCTCATCCTCCCTAAAAATAGGGTGCAGCACATCCTCAAAATCGAGTTTATCCAACGATTTCAGTTTCGTTTCCAGCGTTTCACCAATCTGCAACGACCTATCGGCATAATCGAACATGGTTGTGATGGAATTGGGAAGCGCCTCCACGAACATTTCCGCTGCCGATGTCTTCATTCGTTCGTATTTTGTGTTGCCCACCGCTAGTGTAAGAAGCATTTTCCGTGTGCTGCCCGTGGTTGTTTCAACCATCGCTTTTACATGGTTCCGGCATAGTTCGGCCAATGGTTCCATACCATTGTTTCGGATAACGAACTCAAAGATCTGCTCGGAGGTCAATAATTCGTTTGCCAGTATTTTGGCGTATTCTTCCGAAACCTCGTTCTGGCGTTTCATGAACAGTCCTTGTATGACCAATGGCCCAAGTTTGATGGGATTAATAGGACGGAAAATGAGTTTCAATGCCAAAAAATTAGTGAGATAGCCTACCACCAAACCGCCAACGGGCAGCAGCCACCAAAACTGATAATAGTTCCAAACGAGCATCTGAATCAAACCAAAAAGAAAGCCGAATACTAGGCCTGAATGCTCAATGAATTTGAACTCCTTTTCGCCACATTTCAGGAAAATACGGTTCAGCATTTCGGGGTCTTTGGTCAAACCCTCAACCATCATTTTATTTATGTCGAGCAGTTGGTGAATGTTCAACTTTACATCAAGCAATACGTTTGAAATGGCGGTTGGAAATTGAGCTGCGGCTTCCTTATACAACTGTTCTTTCTGATACTGAGGCAACAGAGTCCAGACCAGCGGCAGTTCGTTTTTCATCACCGTTTCAATAATATGACGGCTCAATGCATTCAGTTGAGGGCGCATTTCCTTCACAATTTCCTCCGCATTCAGTTTCTCAAACTGTTCTTCAACGGAAATGAGTTTGGAGGTGACCAGTTCCACCGCCTTGCTTGCCATTTTATGCGCCTTGGCTGGAATAATGCCCTGCCAACCGAAGGGGTGTTTCCCTTTGTATTCAAGCGGATAAAAGGTCATCCAAACAGCCAGTTTATTGGTAAGCCAACCCACAAGTGCAGCAATTATGGGGATGGAAAGCAGGAAAATGGCGTTCAGGTTCAAAGCGTGGTCAGTTGTTTGAGATGGTGCGTTGCTCCCAAATAATTTCCATGGCCCATGCCATCATCGCGCAGGGTGTGACAGAAATTACATGCTTTATGTACGATGCCTGATGTCGTCATAGCTTGTGATTATCAACAAACCACGCCAAATAGGCAGGTAGTTGTGTGGTCAGAAAATATGGAAGGTTCAATAAGAGATAGGTTGTTCCTCCTGGAGTGGTATGCTGCTCTACGCTCAATTCGCCTCCATACATGCGAACGGCATAAGGATGTGGACTGCGTTCAACAAACTGGTGCAGCGACCTCAACCTTCCCTGTTTGCCCGATTTTACCTCAATCGGAATAACCAACGGACCATTTATGTACACCGCATCTACCTCAGAATTAGAATCTTTCTCTTCTCGAACCCAAAAATTTGGCTGATAGTCGGTCGTATTCTCAATAGAAATGAGCTCCTGATAAACCACGTGCTGAATAATATGTCCGCGATGCACATCGGACAAGTCCTGCAGCCCGATCATCTCTCCTTGAATTTCGAGTGTGTGATTGAGCAGTCCGGTGTCTAAAAACTGCAATCGAGGTCTTTTTCTACGGTCGGGAACAATGGGAGGAACGAGTGCGGTTGTGGGGTACAGAAGTCGTATGAGCTTTGCTTTTTCCAATGAGCGGAACGCTTCTCCAACCTCGCGCGAACGATAGGACGAGTTGCCGAACCCCTCAAATTTGATGCGCTCCAAATAACCATGGGCCGTGCTTAATATGTGACCCATTACCTTTCTTTCTGTGGCGTTCTGCGAATACTTTTCTAAATCCTCCACATAAGTTGCCCATAGGTTTCGGTAGCCTTGCTGCAATGTTGCGGTATTTTGCGACAACAGATGATCGGCCACAATTTCGGGCATGCCACCAATAATGCAGTACTGGTTAAACAGGCTCAAAAGTACCGAATGGGTATAAGCGGGCAACGGTATAGTGGTCAATGCTTCCCGCGCCATGGCGTTGTCTATGGCCATCAGATATTCGGGGAAATTGAGCGGATGCAGATAGCGATAGAGAACGCGCCCCACTGGCATGTTTCCAACATGCTCCATGGCAAATTCAAGTAACGAACCTGCTGCCACAACATGTAGATTGGGTCTGTCTTCGTAGAAGTAGCGCAGCAGGCCAATGGCCTTGGGCGACTCCTGAATTTCATCAATGAAAAGAAGCGTAGTGCCATTTTTTGCAGCCACCCCTTTTAGTAGTTGCGCCTTATTGAAAATATCTGTGACGTTCTCAGAATCGAAAACGGAAAGGTCGTCTGCCCTTTCTAGATTCAACTCAACATAGTTGTCAAATTCGTGGCTGAACTGCCGAATAAGGGTGGTCTTTCCTACTTGCCTTGCTCCACGAAGCACCAAAGGTTTGTGCTTGGGCGAATTTTTCCACTCCAGCAAATCATCATAAAGGGTGCGGACAAAAGTCAAATTTGAACTTGATTTGTAATAAAGATGGCGTAAATATAATAATATTACGTAATAAAGAGGGGGTTATTTTTCAAGCTAACTGTAATAGAGAGTGGGTATTTGAGGATGATTCGTCCTTGAGGCCATCATGTTTAATGAAACCCGAACACAAGAAAGTTGTACTTTGCGCTCATCAAATGATTTTTAACAGAACAAATAGCTGGTGGTGGAACTTGAAACTTAAGATTAGGTAGGCCACCACATGCTCAAAACATAAAATAAGGATCTGCTGAGCAGGTCTTTTTTTTTGCCCTGCTTTGCCATAGATTGTAGAATGAAAATGAAGACCAGAACGGTTTACGTCAATCACGTCAGAACCATTGCCGACCTACTTACACCGGTTGGGGTTTACACGCGATTGCGCGATCATTACCCGAATGCGCTGATGCTTGAAAGCGCGGATTATCACGACCGTTCTGATAGCAAAAGCTTTATCTGTATTGAACCCATTGCTGGTTTCGAGGCCAAAGGAAATTCGTACAGTATTGATATTGAGGGAGAAGAAGCCCTGAGTGTAGATATTACCAATCCGAAGGCCGTTTTCGGGGCGTTTAAGCAATTTGTGCGTCAGTTCAGAACGGAAGAAAATAATTTACCCTTCAACGGTTCGGGGCTGTTTGGATATACATCGTACGAGGCGGTTCAATACATGGAGGATATTGTTTTCAGCAGTTCCGTTTCGCCAGAAAAGGACAATCCATTTCTCAAGTATCAGCTTTTCAAACATGTACTTATTTTCGACCATTTCAAGAGTGAACTTTATCTGACCACAAACTCTCTTGACCAACCAACGACTGATACCAAAGACCTAGATTACATCCTTCAGCTCCTTCAAAAACAGAGTCTTTCTGGATTTAAATTCCATGCTTTAGGCGAGGAAGAATCGAATATTCGTCCAGAACAATTCAAGCAGAATGTGGAAAAGGGCATTGCGCACTGCAAGCGTGGAGATGTGTTTCAACTGGTGCTTTCAAGAGAGTTCAGACAACGTTTTTCGGGCGATGAACTCAACGTATATCGCAGCCTTCGCAGCATCAATCCATCGCCTTATCTGTTCTATTTCGATTATGGCGATTTCAAGATATTCGGTTCATCGCCTGAGGCACAATTGGAGGTGAAAAATGGAGTGGCTTTCATCAACCCGATAGCTGGAACCATTCTAAGAGGTGCTGATGCAAAGGAAGATGAACGTCAGGCAGAACGCCTCAAACAGGATCCTAAAGAAATATCGGAACACGTGATGTTGGTTGATTTGGCGCGCAACGACCTCAGTAAAAGTTCGGATGAGGTGCAGGTGGAAACCTATGCGGAGATACAGCGTTTTTCCCATGTCTTGCATCTGGTAAGTAAAGTGGGCGGAAAAATCAGAGACGGCTTGGATGGGCTTGATGTTTTTTCAGACACGTTTCCCGCTGGCACTCTTTCTGGCGCACCTAAGTATCGGGCCATGCAGATTATTGATGAGAACGAAAAAACCTCGCGCAATTTCTACGGTGGCGCCATCGGTTTC
>JBDNJH010000123.1:0-3392 GCA_041687875.1 Flavobacteriales bacterium
AGCTTTGGAGAATTCCACTCGATAGTTTTCCATACGTTTCAGAAATCCGTCCGTCCAATTTCTCATACTTCTGGTTCTGCGCATTATCGTTGGCACTTTTCTGTCCAACCGAATAAGGCGGATTACCGATAATAACCCGCAACGGGGCTTTCTTTTGCCGTGCCACACGGGCAGAGTTCTGTGGGAACATTTCGGAAAAGAGCTTGTCTTCGTGGCCTTTTTCTCCTAGTTGGAAGGTGTCGGTGAGTACAATGCCTTCGAAGGGTTCGTAAGAAGCCTCTCCCTGACCCTCTCCTGAGGAGAGGGAATTCGAGATAAGGTCATGGTAAGCCGTTTCAATGTTTATGGCAGCTATGTAATAGGCCAGCAAGACAATCTCATTGGCATGCAACTCGTATTTGTATTTGCGGTGCAGGTCTTTGGCATCAATCAGGCCGCTTTGTAGCAAACGGGTCATAAAGGTGCCTGTGCCTGTAAAGGGGTCGAGAATATGGATGTTCTCATCAGAAAGGGAGCGGCCAAATTCCTGTTTCAATACATCATTTACCGAATGGATGATGAAATCGACCACTTCTACAGGGGTATAAACAATACCCAACTGTTCTACCATCTTAGGGAAGGCAGTTTTGAAGAACTTATCGTACAATTCGATAATAATCTTCTGCTTGCCTTCGGCATTGTCTATGCCTTCGGCACGGGTACGCACCGATTCGTAGAAACTTTGAAGAGTATCGTTGTCCGAACCTATTTCTTGTCCTTCCAATACATCCAACATGCCTTGCATGGCTATGCTTACTGCATTGGTTTTTACAAAGGAATAGCCTTCAAACAAGGCTTCAAAAATGGGTTTGGTAATGATGTGCTGCGCCAGCATTTCTACCGCTTGATCTTTGGTAATGCTGGGGTTGATGTTTTGCTGCAATCCCGAAAGAAACTTTTCGAATGCCGCGCCTTGTTCTTTGCGTTCGGTAATTAGGAAATGGATACGTTCCATTTGCCGTTGGGCAATATCGGCCACATCCTTTGCCCATTGTTCCCAATATTGGCGGTTGCCCACTTTCTCTACCAATCGCGAATAGATAACGCTTTGCAAGTCTCCGAACTGCATTTTTAGCTGCTTGGCCATTTCATTCACAACCTTGCCATCGCTCGTCTTGTTGGTGGAGTTGCTACTTCCATCTTCATTGAACGAAATATCTGCACCACCCACAATGATGTTATCGGGGAGTTTGTTGTTCAGTTCAATCTTATTGACGGTAGCATTAAAACGGTCGTCATGCGCACGGAGTGCATTGAGGACAGTCCAAACCACTTTGAACCGTTCGTTCATATCCAATGCTTTGGCAGCATCTACATCGCTCGGCACAATCACAGGAATAATGATGTAGCCGTATTTCTTATTGGTGGCAGGAGATAAGCGCATCACACGCCCAACGGATTGCACCACATCTATCTGACTATTTCGTGCCGATAGGAACATAACGCCATCCAACGAAGGCACATCCACACCTTCACTCAAGCAACGCACATTGGTGAGAACGCGGCATTCGCCCGCATCGGGTTCTTCCTTTAGCCAATTAAGCATGCCATCGCGCACGGGGGCACTCATAGTGCCATCCACATGTTGGGCACTTACCGTTACCATGTGCTTTTGCCGCCAATCAGGCAAGGAATCTACATAAACCTCGGAAGTGGTATTGAACGTGCCTGTTATCTGCTTCGATTTCTTAATGCTCTGACAGAAAGCCACTGCTCTGCGCATAGGTTCTGGGTCGTGTTCATCCAAGATGCCCATATCGCCCATCATCTGCTTGCTAAGGGCATTGATGCAACCAATGAGTTTGGTGGCATCATCGCCTTCAATCTCTTTGTTTTCTGCATCAGACATCATTTTCTGAATGGCAGGAGGTACGTTCTTCTCACTTAGTGTGAGTACCAATACTTTATAGTCGGTCAGTAATCCTTTTGCTACGGCCTGTCCGAAACCAATGCGGTCAATCTCTTTTCCATAAAGCTTCTCATCATCCATAGAACAGAGCACGGCATCCATCTTAGCAGCCTGACTAACGGCATTGCTATCATAGAGCCTTGGTGTGGCGGTCATGTATAGCCGTCTTTTAGACTTTAGAAATTGGCTGTCGTGTACTTTTATAAAGGCACTTTCATCTTCATCTGCTAAGGTGAAACCAGTGGTACGGTGCGCTTCATCGCAAATAATAAGGTCAAATTCCGGAAAGCCTTCAGCAAGCAATACTTTCTGTGCTCGGCTAATGACCTCAATACTCTGATAGGTAGAGAACACCACCGTCATGCCTTTCTTTCCGCTATCCTTAAACCCACGAAATTGTTTCAGTATCTCCTTTGGGTCAGTAGATGCAGGTTGCGCAAGGTCGGTTGTGCGTGTGCCGTCATGGTCGTTCTTCTCTCTTTCCTTGCTTATTTCTGGGTCAGAACAAATACAAACCGCATTAATGGCTTCATCTGCTTGCGAAGACCATTCGCGCAAGGTTTGACCAATTAGCGCAATACTCGGAACAAGAAAAAGCACCAAGCCTTTGCCGTTGGTTTCCTTCTCGGCAATTTTAAGCGAGGTCATGGTTTTACCTGTTCCACAGGCCATAACCAATTTACCGCGTTCGTTTTCTTTAAAGTATTCGTGAACCTTATCGCGCATTACAAGCACATGCGGATAGACGTTCTTCTTGGCTTTACGTCCCAATGTGCCGTGTACTCCATTTTCCAATTGTTCCCAATCAACTTCTGCCTGTTGCAGGTCGCTGAGGTTTAATCTATTTACGGGTGGATTTTGGTTCTGTATGGCTTCGGTAGCATTGCTGCCCCATTTGTTGGTGGTAGAAATCCAAAGTCGTTCTGCAAACCGTGTGGTCTGCATGTTTTCATCTTTAAACTCTCTGCTTGATGTAGCCAAAAAACCATCTACCGAAGGCTTATCAATCGTTGAGCTTTCTTGAAAACACTTACACTGAATAGCGCAGTAATCACCTGTATGGGTTAGTGCTACAAGGTCAATACCTGTGTCATTTCCTCCAAGGTCTTTCTTCCCAATGAATTCATTCCACATCCAAACCTTCTGAAACCGATTGACATAAATGGGGTCGGTTTCTAAGTAGCCCTTCATCAAGCGTTCAAACTTGTCGCCCTTATCGCGCTCTGAGTTTGCTTCGCTGCGGTATTTCGCTAAAATTGTATTGAAGGGTGTTGCCATGGGTCAGTTAAAATTGCTGGAACAAGTATAGGAGGCTAATCCGTAATGTATTTACGGTTCTAATTTATTCCGCTGCCAAAATAACACCATCACCCCACACTTCCAATAACTTTTTTCAGCGGAGAAACCACCAAGGTTTCAAAAACCTCGGAGGTCTTTGCTTCGG
>JBDNJH010000124.1:0-11213 GCA_041687875.1 Flavobacteriales bacterium
CAACCACGCTGAGTGGCGAACAACTTTTCACGCTTTGCGATCCGCAGACAAGTGGTGGGCTTTTAATCTGCGTTCAACCAAAAGCTGAAAGCGAATTCCTGCAATTATCTAAAGCTGAAAATCAATCGGTTTGGAAAATTGGGGAGATACTCGATAAGCAGGAAAAGACTGTTTCCGTTGTCTAGAAATCGAATTTAAGGGTTGAGTTTCCCTTTCTGGCAAGGCCGCTTTTCTTCCGTCCGTTTATGTTGAGATTGACCATGTTGGTCTGGTCGTCAAAAGCCTCAATCAGTAGGGTGTTCTGCACTTCGAGTGCCAGAACTTTGGCCACGTTTTTCACCTCCACATAACACCATGTGGCATCGATTTCCTTCTCTTTTCCCAAGTAGGTGTATGCAACTTCCTTTCCATTCACTTTGAGCAGAAAATGTTTTCGAATGTAGCTCTCTATCAATTCGTTGACCTGCGGTGGCTCGGCTGCGGTTCCGATTTTCGCTTGAAGTGATGTGGGTTGGTTAAGTCCGACCACGAGGTCGTCAGTAAATAATTTGATGGCAATTTCGAGCGTCTTTTTCTCCGTATTGTGATTAATCTCAGTCAGCGAGAGGTGAAACTCATGCGGAGCAAACAATGCAAGAACAATAGAAAGAAGGGCCGTTTTCATCTATTCGATGCTTTTAATCTGATAGCGCGTGCCGTTCACAACAAATTCCTCTCCGCTTTTCTTACCAATCATGGCCTGTGCTACTGGTGATTGAGCCGAGACCGCAAAATAATCAGTGTTTTCAAAGCTAATTCGACCCAACCCTGCGGTGATGAGAAAGTTGGCCTTGTCGGTGAAAACAAGCGTTCCCAATTGAATGCTTACTGAGCTGGCTTTAGGGTCGATGCGCTCCAATTCAGCCACGAGCGTTTCCGCTTCGGCCAACTGTGCATACAATTTCTCCTGCTCCAAATGCATCATGGCTCTACCTGTTTCGTGCTTATCTCCAGCCGTGCTCTTATCTTCCGAACTCGTGGCTTCGCGAGTAGAACCAAGTTCATTTTCGAGGGCTTTCACCTTCTCTTTGGCAATTTGCAGGCAGTATTGAATGAGTTGCGCTTTCACCTTGCGAAGATAATTGCTTAGACCCTGTTCTTATAGATGTTCTTTTTCATTCCTTTATGTGTCTAATTTGATGTATTATATATCTTTCATGTAATTATCGTGATGTATTTGATACACAAATGAAATTACATACATTTGTATCAAATTAGATGTGTTAATGATAAATAGTTAATATAATGTATCAAAATCAGCACACAATCAGCTGGGCCACGATGACAGACAAAACCATTGTTAATCATCTTTGCCTACAATTGAGGCAACTTCGCCTCGATCAGAACATGACGCAAGAGCAACTGGCCGAACGTGCGGGATTGGGCCGTGCTACTATCAGCCGCATTGAAAAAGGGCAATCCGTTTCGCTACTCACGCTCATCCAACTCCTTCGTGCACTCAATCGATTAGAACTGCTGGATGCATTCCAGCAGGTTTCGCCCGAAATCAGTCCGCTTCAAATGCTAAAGGAGCAGGAACCGCCACGTTACCGCGCATCAGGCAAACGAAATTCATCCGATAAAGGAACTTCCGAATGGTAGTGGCCGAGGTCAATCTTTGGGGAATGCGCGCGGGTGCGGTGGCTTGGAACGAGGCTACCAACCATGGCTTCTTTGAATTCGAACCCGAATTCCTGAAACAAGGACTGGACATCGCTCCGCTGAAAATGCCGTTGGCCGATGCCCGAAGCGGCAAACGCATTTTCTCCTTTCCTACGCTCAACACAGAGACTTTTCAAGGATTGCCAGGTTTGGTAGCCGACAGCCTTCCCGACAAATTCGGAAACCGATTGATTGAGGAATGGTTGGCGCGCCAAGGCCGCTCAGTCACCAGCATGAACCCCATCGAAAAACTGTGCTACATCGGTTCGCGAGGCATGGGCGCCTTGGAATTCCTTCCTTCACTATCTGGCTATGAGAAGGTTTCGGAACCGCTACAAGTGAATGAACTGGTCCGATTGGCAAGCGACATTCTTCACCAACGGAATTCGCTCGAAACCAATCTGAAAGAAACAAATACAGGCATTGAAGACATCATTCGCGTTGGCACTTCCGCTGGTGGAGCGCGTGCCAAAGCCATCATTGCCTACAATCCCGAAACAGGCGAAGTGCGTTCTGGTCAAGCACAGCATTCTGATGGTTTCGATTATTGGATTATCAAGTTCGATGGTGTGAACAACGATCTATTGGGCGATCCGCAAGGTTACGGTCGCATTGAATACGCCTATTATTTGATGGCCAAGGAATGTGGCATCAACATGATGGAAAGCCGCTTGTTAGAAGAAGGAAATCGTGCACACTTTATGACCAAACGCTTCGACAGAGTTGGAACCGAAAAACTGCACATGCAAACCCTTTGTGGCATCGCGCATTTCGACTACAACATGCCCAATGTTTATTCCTACGAACAGGCGTTTCAGGTCATGAGGCAGTTGCGATTGCCTTATCCTGACGCGGAGGAACTGTTCCGAAGAATGGCCTTTAACGTACTCTGCTTCAATTGTGATGATCACACCAAGAACATCTCATTCCTGATGGACAAAGCGGGAGAGTGGCGACTTTCGCCAGCCTATGATATGACTTACGCCTACAACCCAGAAAACCGTTGGTTGAAGCAGCATCAGATGGCCGTAAATGGCAAACGCGAAAATGTCTATCGAGGTGATTTGCTCAAAGTAGCGAGCGAAATGAACATCAAAAAGCCATTGGAAATCATTGCTGCAGTTCAGAATGCCGCATCCAACTGGGCGCAACATGCTGAGAAAGCGGACATGCCAATCAGTCAAATTGAGAAAATTGACCGATTAATCAATCCTTGATTATTTCCCCTTCTCAGCCGCTCTTTTAGCGCGCTGCATCTCATTTTCTGATGGTCGGTCAAAACCTTTGAAAATCTCGAAACGGGTTGGCTCCTGCTTTGGTGGCCAATAGTTGTTGTTGCGGTCGATATCGGCAATTTCCAACATCGGGTCAAGCACCACACGGACAAGTTCTTTCTCTGAGAAGAAAACCTTGCTCACGTTCTTATCATTGGTCTTCCAAATCTCTGCTGGAATGCGTTGTATTTCCTTTGAGCCGTCTGTGTATTCGAACTCCAAGATTACTGGCATAACCAATCCACCAACTGATGAAATGTCAATCTGATAGTAGTTTAAATCGGAATTGAGGAGGCTCTTCTCATCTTCGGAAAGTCGTGCCAAGTAGCGATCATAATCCTCACTATCGAGCACACTCCATTTGTAAGGATCGTACTGATTATTGTAGAAATCTCGGGTCTTCGCGTCTTTCTCCACCATGCTTTTGAAAGCCTCTTTGTTGCGCATATCACTGATGTACTGCTCCTGGGCATCATCGTTCTTCTTGGCAAGCGGTTTTTCAACTTGTGGATTCTTGGTGTCAGGCTTGAACCATTTTACGGCATCCAAGCTTTGATCCACGTGGTCGGTGGTGTAGAACCATCCTCGCCAAAACCAATCGAGGTCAACACCCGAAGCGTCTTCCATAGTGCGGAAGAGGTCAGCTGGCGATGGGTGTTTGAAAGCCCAGCGTCTTGCGTATTCCTTGAAGGAATAATCGAAAAGTTCACGTCCCATCACGGTTTCGCGAAGGATGTTCAGAGCCGTAGCAGGTTTTCCATAGGCGTTGTTTCCGAACTGAAGGATGCTCTCGCTGTTGGTCATTATTGGCACCATTCCGCTTTTATCGCCCTTCATGTAATCAACAATATTCGGTGCTGAACCACGTCTAGCGGGGAAATCCTTATCCCATTCCTTCTCGGTGAGGTATTCTACAAATGAGTTCAGCCCTTCGTCCATCCAGGTCCATTGCCGTTCATCCGAATTGATGATCATTGGGAAGAAATTATGTCCCACTTCATGTACAATCACGCCAATCATTCTGTTCTTGGTGTTATCAGTATACGAGCCGTCCTTTTCTGGTCTTCCGAAATTGAAACAGATCATAGGATATTCCATTCCAATCTGATCGGCATGAACCGAAATGGCAACAGGATAAGGGTAATCAATGGTGTATTTGCTGTAGGTTTTGAGTGTGTGAGCAACTACGCGGGTTGAATATTGCTCCCAAAGTGGATTTCCTTCCTTTGGATAGTAACTCATCGCCATTACTTTCTTGCCCGCAATGTCAACTCCCATCGCATCCCAAATGAATTTTCGTGAGGTAGCGAAGGCGAAATCACGCACGTTTGTTGCTTTATAGGTCCACGTTTTCTTCTCCTTGGTTCCTTCTTTCTCGTTCTCTTCCGCGTCTTTTTGCGACACAATTATTACTGGTTCAGTCGCTGTTTTAGCTTGATTGAATTTCTCCAATTGAGCTGATGTCAACACTTGATTGTAGTTCTGACAGAAACCAGTTGCTCCAACCATGTGATCGGCTGGAACGGTGATGTTTACCTTGTAATCTCCAAACGGAAGCGCAAACTCACCGCTTCCCAAAAACTGCTTGTGTTGCCAGCCTTCCACTTCGTTGTACACGCAAAGTCGAGGAAAGAACTGCGCAATGGTGTAGAGGTAATTTTCGTCCTCAGGGAAATACTCGTAGCCAGATCGTCCACCGATTTTCATTCGGTCGTTGATGTTGTACCACCACTTGAGTTTAATCACAGTCTTGCCCTTCGCTTTAAGTGCTTTTGGTAGATCAACTCTCATCATAGTATTCACAACCGTAGCTTTCAAGTCGTTTCCGGCTGCATCCTTCACGTACTCAATCTTGAAACCACCATCAAAATCATTGTGCAATCGCTCAAGATCACCAAATCCCATTCTGTCATTAATCTCTGCTGTCTTAATTTTTTTCGTGTCGCTATCCTTTGCTCGCATATTCTGATCCAACTGCAACCACAGATAGGTAAGTTCATCAGGAGAGTTGTTCGAATACGTGATGGTACTGATTCCGTAAAGCCGCTGCGTTTCATCGTCCAGCTCAATATCCATGTCATAATCAACCTGTTGCTGATAATATTCGTGCCCTGGCGCGCCACTGGCCGTGCGATAAACATTGGGGGTTGGGAGTTCCTGACCCAATTGACGGAATTTGCTTTTATCTGTATTCTCCTGCGAGAAAAGGAAAAACGGAGAAAGAAAAAGAACTAGAATGGAAATACGTTTCATAGAAATTAGCTTAACTGTCTCTGAATGAAGTCAGAACGGAATTCTTTGGGCGGCCAAAAGTAAAGAAATGCCACCCGATACAAGAGAAACAACCACGTTCCAGTGTTTGTGTTTAACACTTTTCGTATTTAACAGAATAAATTGTGCGAAAAAGATGATTGCGACCGCCAATAATTGCCCAAATTCAATCCCAATATTGAAAGAAAACAGAGGCATCAGCAATTCATCACCCAAAAGGGAACGCAGATAATTTGAAAAACCCATCCCGTGAATAAGACCGAAGCCCAATGCCAAGCCCCACCCCAACCCTCCCCAAAGGGAAGGGAGATTCCCCTCTTTTTCAGATTGGGTTCGTTGGATGCTGATAAGGTTTTTAGCCGCTGTTGCCACAATCGTAACTGGTATCAGAAACTCAATCCATGCAATATTTACCGGAATCACATTCAGAACTGCTAACGCAAGCGTGATGGAATGCCCAATGGTAAATGCGGTTACAAGCACCAATATTTTCTTCCATTCGGAATACTTGTATGCCGCGCAAAGCGCCAAAAGAAACAACATGTGATCATAACCGTGCAGGTCGGTTATGTGCTCAAAGCCGAGTTGGAGGTAGGTTGGGAACATGGTTGGCGAAGATATTCATTGACCAGCATTTGGCTATCTTTACATTTCTGAGTTACAGAAACAACTTGCCAATTGGGAAAAGCAATCAAAGAACATACACTTACTGGCACTGATGCCTCTTGGTATGATGGGTGGGATATTAGTCCCGAACAACGGAAAAGATATTCAACTCTTTCGAAAAACTCCTATCAGGCAAAACTAAAGGCGGTTACTGAAAATAAGGTGGGATTCTATCAAGATGTCAACAAACCGAGACTAGACCCCAGTACGCTGATGCCCAAACTGAAAAAAAATGGGCTGCGCAGCCTTTCCCTTTTTAGCGGTGGTGGCGGAATTGATCTTGGATTTGACCGTGCAGGTTTTTCCCATGTGGCATCCTATGAAATACTGGATTTTGCCGCAAAAACAATCAAAGCCAACCGTCCGAAATGGCCCGTTTATACTGGTGTTGACGGAGATGTTACTTCTATTGATTGGCGAGAATACAAAGGACAAGTTGATATAGTTCATGGAGGTCCACCCTGCCAACCTTTTTCTACCGCAGGGAAGCAGCGTGGCAGCGAAGATGCGAGAGACATGATTCCTGAATTTGTTCGGTGTGTCAACGAAATAGAGCCGAGGGCTTTTGTAGCAGAAAATGTTTCTGGGTTGGCATCAAAAAAGTTCAAAGTTTATTTAGAAACTACACTTTTCCGCCCCCTTTCTGAGAAATATGAAATTCAAATGTTCACACTGAATGCTGCTGGATTTGGCGTTCCCCAAATTCGTAAGCGTGTCATTTTCGTTGGAATATTAAAAGGGTCAACGACTAGAAAATACGTTCCTCCACAAGAAACATTTGATTACTCTCACTTAAAAAGTAGTAGGATTTCAACATCTGCAAAAACCCTTTCTCTCTTTGATGAGGTAGTTGACCCCAAACCCAAATGTATGGGTGTCCGCGAGGCTCTTGGCCTGTCCAAAATTGGCATTGATACAATTGCACCGACTATCCGTTGTACTCTTACTGGTCCAAGAAGTACAACTTCGATTTTAAGTAGCACGAGCGCTCAGCGTGTTTGGAAGTCAATTGGTGTTTGGCCAAATGGTGTTCAATCAAGCCGAGAAAAGGCAAGTGCTTTTGAGACAAAAGATGGTACCTTTCGCCTGTCGGTAGGAGATTGTGCTTTACTTCAAGGATTCCCTAAAGATTGGGATTTCAATGGACCAGTCTATCAGGCTCTTGGTCAAATTGGAAACTCTGTTGCGCCACCGATGGCTTATCACATCGCAAAATCGATTGCTCAAGTCTTTAACGACTGAACAACCAACTCCCTCAGTTTTAGTGCATGATTAGTTTCTATCCGTTCCCAACCATCAAAGTATGACGGGGGAATATGGGGGTTGTTCAAGGTCGATCCTCGTTCAATCAAATACCTGCATCGCGCTTTTAAAAGCATCAACATTCTCATTGCGCTATACCCGCCTTTCACATCCATCAGATCACGATATTCCGATGCTCTGTATTGCATCTTTTGGAGTTTTTTGGCATCATCTAACGAGTACACATTCCGTTTTCCGACAATCTGATACAGATGCTGTAGAGTCAACTTATCAGGAATCAATTGGGCCAGTTGAAAGTCGGGTCGGATGTACTCTTCTTTCTCTCCAATCCAAAGAGCCATTGCCTGTGGAGAACCGTATATCGAATACTCCATTTTATTCCCATCCGTAGAATACTTCGTAATCAACCAATGCTTGTTCTTCCACTTTGCAATATGGTCGTACCCAAAATCCCGTACTGTAGTCACAGAACCGCTGGTGGTAGTCTTGAGCTCAAATGGTATTTCTACTTCGCCCAGCTTCAAAATGGCATCAACTCCACTTCTTCCCCCTCCTTCGGGTCTATCCAACCCAAACAATATTATTTGAGCATTCTCACGCGCATCATCTTGTATTGGCATTATTGTTTCATTTTATGAAAAAAGCTACTCAAAACTAACCTTCGCATTATAGAGCTGATCCACCGAAACTCCAATATTCAAATAACCCGTTAGAAGGTTAGCTTCCTTATCCAAATTCAAATCAGAAAACCATGTTTTAAGGCCTTCTTGGCGGATTGGGTTTGACGTGATGTATTGAATCATTTTGCCATTCAGATCGGCATTTTCAAAGCCAAAATTCTTCTCTGAGAAATAAAGATTGGAAGCGTTTTCTGGCACACCTTCTAGCTTCGCCAAACCCTCAGAATTGAACAGGTCGTGAACCAAATGTTCAAGTGTGATTTTTAGAGTGTCGTTTTTTAAATCAAAGACAAATGGTACGGCTATTTGCCCAACTCTTGGCTCTTTTTTCTTGTACCATCCACGAAAACGGTTGCTAGCTTCCTTCATGAAACCGAAATACCACGTCTGGCTTTTTTCCGTGAGTCGATCTGGATGTGTATCATACCACCACAACCAATCATAAGGGTGAATTTCAGGGTGTCCGGTATGATTGAAGTCGGCCACAAAAGGCCCGTACATGCCGAAAGTGGCGTGGTCGGTGCCAATGTTGTGATGCTCTTTGGATGAGTTCGGTGAAATGCAGGGATAGAACTTCTCGTTCAGCATCGCTCTTGCATAAACCGGAGGAGTAATCTCGCAATGCATCCGATAACGACTGATATTCTCAAGTGTTTCTGGATAGATCCAAGGTGCTTCGTTCAAATTCTCAATACGCTTCCAGCGATTTCGTTTTGCTTGTTTTTCATACCCAATCCAAACGAGATCAATATACTTTTTGGTGTGCGGAATTAAATTGAAATTGACATCATATTCCGTGAAATAGGGCGGGCTGCCCGGCACGCGAATATGGTCGCGTTCTGTTCCAACGAACTTCTGTTTCGTCATATTCAAAGCCTTCCACTTATAGCCTAACATACTAATGAACCAACCTGTGGCAGCCACACGATGGCGTTGGCTTTTGTATGGCAAAACGCTGTCAATGGCAAATGCTTTGACCAAGTCTACCAACTCTTCATTCAGGCTGTCGTGATTTGCAATGAACTGACGGTCTTTGGTGAGTAGCAGCCATTTTTCTAAGGTCGGACTGAATGAAGTGACCTTGAGTATTTCCTGCGCGGAAACGTTGAGAAAGAGGAAAAATGAGAAAAGGAAAAGAGAAGTGATTTTGATCATCAGTTTATGGAATTAGATGCTTCGCGGTGCTCAGCATAACAAACCGAGGTTTGTCATTTCCCGTCTGTTCGTTTGAAGTCAATCTTATCGCCAACGGACACTCCATGAATATCGCAGAAGCCCTCAATCAGCTCCAAAACGTAGGTTGCCGGTCCTTTAGATGGAATTGACTTATCTGATTTTGGCACGCAGTATTTGGCAATACTTTCGATGGTTCCGTCTTCTTTAATATACAGAATATCGAGTCCCATGAGCGTGTTATGCATCCAAAAAGAGCGTTGTTCCTCTTCCTCAAAAATGAACAGCATTCCTTGTGTATCGGGCATGCTCCAGCGGTGCATGAGGCCAATGGTGCGCTCACTTTCAATGTCAGCAATTTCAATATCAATCTTGCGAATGGTGTCTCCTTCAGCTTTCAGCAAAAGCAATTCGCCTTCTTTCGTGAACTGTGGTCCCGTAGGACGCACTTCAGATTTACCAGCATCTTTTTTGTCCCCTTTGGATACAGTATTGGTGTCGCTTTCGCAAGAGCCCAAGGCAAGAATCAAAAGCAGTAAAAAGAGGTTTTTTGCTTGACGCAGAATGTCGGTCGTTGTTTTCATTTTCTCTCCTTCGGAAATGGATACACTCCGTTCAGATTATTCAGGTCTCCCAAGCGATTTGACGGGTCAATCACGATGCTTTCAATCTTCTTCTTCTTTACGTCAACGTCAAAAGTATAGCTTGGATTTGTCCATTCCCAATCAGGAAGAATCACCCGACCAACTTGGCCTTCTTCTGCGGGCTTTTCGCCCCGCATCAACCCAACTGGAATATAATACCATGAGGCGTTTCCGTCCTTATCGACAAGCTTGATATCAAGCGGCATAGGAATCTGACCAACACGCTTCAAGACAATCTCCGTTCTGCCCTTCTTTTCCTTATCAATTTCTTCGATGCTATAATCGATGTGTTGCGTTGTACCGACCCACAAATCCATGAACCAATTGAGTTCCAATCCTGAAGTTTTCTCCATTACACGAAGGAAATCGTTCGGGGCGGGGTGCTTGAACTGCCACTCGTTGAAATAGCGTTTCATGCCTTTCCAAAAGGCTTCTTTCCCAACGATATATTCCAATTGCATGAGGAAAACAGAGCCTTTTACGTAAGAAGAAATGCCATAGCAATAGTTGGTCTGATAATGGTCGGCATGTGTTGTCAGCGGCTCTTGCAGACCGTTTTTATGAAGGTCTGCCAAGCGATTGATATCGTTTGCGTGAGGATTCGCAACAGGACTTTCTCTCAGCATATTCAACACATGGTCCTGTGCATAAGAAGTGAAACCCTCATCCATCCACGGATATTTGCTTTCGTTGGTGGCCAACACACCATAATACCAATTATGAAATGCCTCGTGTACAGTAACGCTCAACAGTCCCCCATAATTGCGCCCTGCGGTGATGAGCGTGGCCATCGGGTATTCCATGCCGCCATCGCCACCCTGAATGACCGAGAACTGCTTGTACGGATACTTTCCGAAGGTTTCGTTCATGAGCGTGAAGGCTCCCGTGAACTCATTCTGCAAACGCTGCCAGTTGCCTGTTGTGTCTGGCAGAAAAAGAAAGTGCAGGGTCGGCCCATCGGGAACTTGGGTAGTTTGGTGCACATAATCGGGATCTGCTGCCCAAGCAAAATCGTGAACCTGTGGCGCAACGAAATGCCATGTGAGTTTTTCGCCCAACGGTTGTTTCACTTCTACGCCTGGAGCAGCATATCCATGTCCAATTTCATTTGGGTTTTGCAAATATCCTGTCCCGCCTAAAACGTATTTCTTATCGATGGATATCTTCACATCAAAATCGCCCCAAACGCCATAAAATTCGCGGCCAACGTAGGGGTCAGAATGCCATCCTTCGTAATCATATTCGGCCATTTTCGGATACCATTGGGTCATGGAATAATCAATGCCTTGGGCATTATCCCGTCCGCTTCTCCTAACCTGAAGTGGCACCTGCGAATAGAAATCCATCAGAAACTCCGACTTGCCTCCTGGCAGAATGGGCTTTGCCAAATCAACCTCCAAAACCGTTCCCTGAACGTGATATTTCAAAGGTGATCCATCCTGTGTAAAGCGATCAATCTTGTGATAACCGATTTCATCGGGGTTCAGCTTTGAAATTCGATCTGCCACGCGTGGATCGGCATCTGGAATGGTTCGAGAACG
>JBDNJH010000125.1:0-8441 GCA_041687875.1 Flavobacteriales bacterium
GCCGTTTGGAGTCTGTTTATACCCTACTGCAACGGAATGCAGACATTCTTCGGTTCCGTAAAAAACCGAAGCGCTTCCCAACCGCCTTCGCGGCCAACGCCTGACTGTTTCACACCACCAAACGGGGTTCTCAGGTCGCGAATGAGCCAACAGTTTATCCAAACGATGCCTGTGTGAAGTTGCGCTGCTACGCGGTGCGCCCTCGCTAGGTCACTTGTCCAAACAGTTGAGGCCAGTCCGTACTTAGTTCCATTGGCGTAAGCGAGTACTTCTTCCTCCGTTTCAAACGGTTGAATGGTGACAACAGGACCAAAAATCTCTTCCTGATTGGTGCGGCATTGCTCGTCTAATCCTTCGATAACCGTTGGTTCGATAAACCAGCCACCGAGGTCGGTTTTGGCTTCTTTTCCGCCACAAAGCACAGTACCGCCTTCCTGTTTTGCCAGCTCAACGTAGGACAGAACTTTATCAAAATGCGCTTTAGAAACTATGGCTCCCAGCTTCACATCAGGCGATTTCGGGTTTCCGACCTTCATCTGCTTCACCATCTCAACAAATCGCGTTTTGAATTCGTTGTAAATACCTTTCTGAACATAAATTCGCGAACCGCACAGGCAGATTTGTCCCTGATTTGCAAAGCTTGAATTGAGTGAAGTGCTCAGGGCATTATCAAGGTCGCAATCGTCAAAAATGATGTTCGGGTTCTTGCCACCAAGTTCCAACGAAAGTTTCTTGAACATCGGAGCAGCCATGCGGGCAATGGTCTTTCCTGTTTCGGTTCCGCCTGTGAAGGAAATAATTGGCACATCAGGATGTTCGGTTATGGCCGAACCGACCTTGCCGCCAAGTCCATGCACAATATTCAGCACGCCTTTCGGAAAACCAACCTCTTCGCAAATTTGCGAAAGAAGGAAAGCAGTCATTGGAGTAATTTCTGATGGTTTGGCAACAACGGTATTTCCTGAAGCCAAGGCGGGCGCAATCTTCCACGTGAAAAGATAGAGCGGCAAGTTCCATGGAGAAATGCAGCCAGCCACGCCAATGGGTTGGCGCAGGGTGTAATTCAGGAATTTACCATCCATGTCGTGCAACTCAGAACTATCGTGCAGTATTGCTGTAGCAAAGAACTTGAAGTTGTCAGATGCACGCGGAATATCAACCCGTTTTGCCATCCAAACGGGCTTTCCGTTGTCTGTGCTTTCGGCTTCGGCCAGTTCATCCAAACGCTCCGTAATACGCCTTGAAACATTTAGCATGTGCTGCGAACGCTCCTCTCGCGAGAGTGCTGACCAGCTTGCAAAGGCGGCCTTAGCTGCCTTCACAGCAAGCTCCACATCCGTGGCATCAGAATCTGGAATCAAGGAATAAACTTCTCCCGTTGCTGGGTTGTAATTATCTAAATACTTACCTGAATTAGGGGGCTGAAAACTGCCGTTGATGTAATTGAGGATTTGCTGCATCGCTGTTGTTTGGGGTAAAAGTAACGGCAATCTCAGATATGACTTCGATGAAAAGAGATTCCTCGTTCCTCGGAATGACAAGCTGGAATCGACTTCGTGTGTCCACCTAAGGCGGACGTAGGAAGCATCTCTTTCCTTATCGCTGAAATTCCTCAGAATCACACGTGCGCAAAACCTGACACGCCTGACAGGACGACCCGAAAACGACTGTTTGATAAACGGGCTGTCATGCGTGTCAGTATTCGTGTTTTTTGGCACACTTCCGTGCCAAAGAATACCAATAATTTCTGTATCCCTTTATTGACGGGGCTTTCAGGATGTTTCGTTTTCTAAAAAACAAGTTTGGCACACCGATGTGCACGGTAATTGCCTACTGCCACTCGTAAAACAATAAGTCACATTCATTAAAAAACAAATATTATGGAAGACGCATTCAAAAAATTCCTTTACGCTGGTGTTGATCTAGCTGCAGAAGTATCTGCAAAATTCGAAGAGTCTGTAAAAGACCTTATCGAGAAAGGTAAAATCTCTGATGTAGAGGGAAAGAAATTGGTAGATGAGCTTTTCGAAAAGACTGAAGCCCGTAAAGAAGAATTCGAAGCGAAGTACAACGAAATCAAAGAAAAAGTTGGCATCATTAAGAAAACTGAAGAAGAAATTCTTGCTGATCTTAAGTCAAAAGTTGCTGACCTAGAAAGCAAAATCGGTAAAACTTCTGCTAAAACTACTGCTCCTAAAGCAGCTGCAAAAGCATAAGTAAAGGCAAAGTTGCAGGGTTGGAGAGTCCTGTTCCTTTTCATGGTAAGCGTCCCGACAGCAATGTCGGGGCGCTTTTTGTTTTAGGTAAAACGTCAGGCGAATTGCGGACGAGTCTGAATGAACGGTTTCTATCCTCCTAGGAGCCTCCTGCCGCGATTGGATTGACTACGTGATTTTCTTAGCTTCGCAGCCCATTTAAAAAAAGCAATTTGCTGATTTTCAGCACCAATTATGTGGCAGACCATTGCACGCATCATTCTTAGAAACCGAATTGCCATTTTGGTGGTAATCGGTCTTATTACCGTGCTAATGGGCTACAAGGCCACTTCGGTAAAAATCCGTTACGATTTTGCTGCGCTGCTGCCGCTCACAGATAGCACGCTAATTAATTACAAGGCGTTCAAACAGAAGTTTGGAGAGGATGGCGATGTGCTAGTTATCGGCATAGAGAACGAGCATCTTTTTAGGAAGGATGTGTATGATGCTTGGTTTGATTTGGGCGAGGAAATGCTCCAGTTAGATGGTGTAGAACAAGTTGTTTCGGCAGCCAGATGTTATCATTTGGTTAGGAATGATAGTCTGAAACGCTTTGACTTCAAACTGTTGAGCCAAGAAAAACCAGCAACACAGACTGAACTCGACTCTATCAAAAATGAAATCGTGAAACTGAAATTTTACGACAAATTGATGTGGGATGAAGAATCGCACATTTCGGTGATGGCCATTACCATGAATGCGAAGGTTTTAGACAGTAAGAAGCGAGTGGCTCTCACCGACCGCATAATGGCCACTGGCAAGAAATACGAAGGGCGTTTAGGTTCAAAATTGCGGTATTCGGGAATGCCTCATATCCGAAGTATTCTGGCAAAAGTGGTGGCTGATGAGATGGTTCTGTTCATCCTATACGCCATACTGGTTACGGCTCTTATCATGTTCTTGTTTTTTAGGTCGTTTAAAGTGGTAATGGTGGCCATGCTAGTGGTAGTAGTGGGTGCCATTTGGTCAATCGGACTAGTTTCTCTATTCGGGTTTCAGCTTTCGATATTAACGGGGTTGGTGCCTCCGCTGATTATTGTTATTGGTGTGGCCAACTGCATTTTCCTGCTTAACAAATACCATACGGAATACCGTTCGCACGGAAACAAGATAAAAGGGCTTCAGCGCGTAGTTAGAAAGGTTGGACGAGCCACGCTTCTGACCAACGCTACCACAGCCGCTGGTTTTGCCACATTCACGGTTGTCGAAAGTTCGATTATGCGCGAGTTCGGAGTGGTGGCCGCCACTTCCATCATGTTCATATTCGTTCTATCGATACTGTTGGTGCCCATTGTTTTCAGTTTTTTAAGTGAGCCAAAGGCTCGTCACGTAAAGCACCTAGACCGCAATTACTCCAAGGTTTTCGTTTCCAAAATTGTAGAAATCGTCCTTTCGTATCGAACGCGCGTCTATTGGTTTTTTGGAATCGTGGTTGTAATAGGAATCTACGGCATCACCCTCATCACATCAAACGGAAATATTGTAGACGATTTTCCAGAAGATAGCCCGGTTTTGGCCGACCTCGCCTTTTTTGAGAAAAATTTTAATGGCGTAATGCCTTTTGAAGTTCAGATTGACGCGCTGAAACCAGACAAGGCGCTATCACCCGCCACCCTCAAACGAATTGAGAAGTTGCAGGAAGTCATTTCGTCCTATCCGCAATTTTCGCGTGCCGTTAGCATGGCCGAGGTGGTCAAATCGCTCAAGCAGGCATACTACGGTGGAATGCCATCCAAATACAGTCTCCCAAACGGAAGCGAACGTGGTTTTATCCTTTCGTACGCCAACAATAATGGAGATGAAAGTAAAGGAAACGAATTGCTAAACAGCTTTATCGACAGTGCCAAGCAGGTAACACGAGTAAGTTTTCAGATGAAGGATGTGGGAACGGATGAAATGGACCGACTGCTGGCCGAGATTGGACCACGAGTTGACAGCATTTTTGCGCCAGACAAGTACAAAACACTGATGACCGGAACATCTGTTGTTTACCTCCGAGGAACGGATTATCTGGTTAAAAATCTGTTTGTAAGCTTGAGTATGGCTGTGGTGCTTATAGCTATCCTAATGGCATTCATGTTTCAATCGTGGCGCATGGTTGCGGTATCCCTTATTCCGAACATCATTCCACTCATTATTACAGGTGCTCTCATGGGGTTTTTGGAGATTACCATCAAGCCATCCACCATCCTCGTTTTTAGCATTGCTTTTGGTATTTCTGTTGATGATACCATTCACTTTTTGGCCAAGTACAGACAGGAGCTGGAGGCCAACAACTGGAAGATTAAACGTAGCGTAATTTTGGCTCTGCATGAGGTCGGATTGAGCATGGCTTACACATCCATTGTGCTGTTTTTTGGGTTCTCTATTTTCAACATGAGCACCTTTGGTGGAACCAAAGCATTGGGAATGCTCATTTCAATCACGCTGTTAGTGGCAATGTTCTCAAATTTGATTCTGCTACCATCTCTATTACTTACATTAGAGCGGTCTATGACAGACAAATACAAGAAAAATGTAGAAGAGGATTCTTCCGAATCTAAAGACAGAAAAATCGAATTGAGCGATAAAAACTCACCCTTATGAAAGGAATCATTTTAGCCGGTGGATCCGGCACCAGACTTCATCCGTTGACCCTTGCTGTAAGCAAGCAACTGATGCCCGTTTACAACAAACCGATGATTTATTACCCGCTCAGTGTTCTCATGCTAGCCGGTATCCGCGAAATA
Organism: Flavobacteriales bacterium; assembly: GCA_041687875.1. Lineage (GTDB taxonomy): Bacteria > Bacteroidota > Bacteroidia > UBA10329 > UBA10329 > UBA10329. Next base: position 4,985 of record JBDNJH010000125.1, read on the forward strand.
CTCATCATCAGCACACCACACGATCTGCCACACTTTGAGCGATTGTTCGGAACTGGAGAGCAAATTGGCTGCAAGTTCAGCTACAAGGTTCAGGAAATTCCAAACGGACTTGCCCAGGCATTTGTGCTTGGCGAAGAGTTTATTGGAAACGATAAAGTGGCTTTGGTATTGGGCGATAATATTTTTTACGGACACGGTTTAGAGCAATTGCTCAAATCAAACAACGACCCTGAAGGAGGTGTGGTTTATGCCTATCACGTAAGCGACCCAGAGCGTTATGGTGTTGTAGAATTTGATGCTGATTTCAACGCGGTTTCTATTGAGGAAAAACCAACTCAGCCGAAATCAAATTATGCTGTTCCAGGATTGTATTTCTACGACAATTCGGTGGTGGAAGTGGCAAAAAACCTAGAGCCAAGCGCACGCGGTGAATACGAGATTACAGATATCAACAAGTATTATCTGAAGGAAGGCAAGCTGAAAGTTGGTCTTTTGGGAAGAGGAACTGCTTGGTTGGATACTGGAACATTTGCTTCACTAATGCAGGCCGGGCACTACGTTCAGACCATTGAGGAACGACAAGGATTGGCCATCGGTTGCATCGAAGAGATTGCTTACCGACAGAAATTCATCAATGCCGATCAATTGAGAAAAATTGCCGAGCCGTTGGTGAAAAGCGGCTACGGAGAATACCTTATGAAACTGTTGAAATAGCATGAATTTTCCAGCACATATTAAGAACAAGATTCTCGTTACCGGAGGTGCCGGATTTGTAGGAAGCGGTATGGTCGAAAAGTTGATTATCGACCCCGAAAACTACGTGGTTGTGGTTGATAATCTGCAAACTGGTTCGCAAAAGAAAATTCCTGATGCTGAACACGACAATCTGTGTTTTATCAAGTGCGATGTGAACGATTACATGGACATTTCGAGCGTCTTTTATGCCTACTCGTTTGATTACGTTTTTCACTATGCGGCCGTGGTTGGAGTGAAGCGCACATTGCAGAATCCTGTGATGGTTCTGAATGACATCACAGGCATAAAGAACCTTTTGCAATTGAGCAAGAACACGGGTGTGAAACGAGTGTTCTATTCGAGTTCATCTGAAGTTTATGGTGAGCCTGTTGAGTTTCCTCAGAACGAAGAAACTACTCCGCTCAATTCCCGATTACCATACGCCATTGTGAAGAATGTGGGTGAGGCTTACCTCAAATCGTTCCATCGGGAATTCGGTTTGGAGTACACGATTTTCCGATTCTTCAACACCTATGGACCAAAGCAAAGCAGAGAGTTTGTGATTTCAAGGTTCCTATCCATGGCGTTGCAAAATCAGGACATCACCATTTATGGCGATGGGTCTCAGACACGGACGTTCTGCTACATCCGAGATAATATTGATGCCTGCTACGCGGCATTTAAAAAAGACCTTTATGTAAATGATGTGGTGAATATTGGTGGCGGAAATGAGCTTTCTGTGCTCGAACTGGCCAAAATCATCATCAAAGTCACAGGTTCAAATTCAAACATAATCCATCTTCCAGCTTTGGAAGAGGGAGATATGACGCGGAGATTACCCGATACAAGCAAAATGCAAATTCTGCTCAATCGCGAAGTTACCCCGCTTGAAAAAGGTCTGGAAATGGTGATTCAACAAGGCCAGTTCATTTCGCTGATTAGATAAATGGAGCAACTTCAAGGCCTTCAAAACCAGTTTGAAAAGGCATTGGAAGCGTTGGAATTGCCCAGCGAACCCAAGTTCCTGTACGAGCCAATACGCTACACGCTATCTAATGGAGGAAAGCGAATGCGGCCATTGTTGGTTCTTATCGGTTGTAGGATATTTAATCAATCGGTGGAAGAAGCAATCCACCCCGCTATCGGAATCGAATTGTTCCACAATTTCACGCTTTTGCATGACGATATCATGGATAAAGCACCACTCCGGAGAGGCATGAAAACCGTGCACGAAAAGTGGAACAATCACGTGGCAATCCTTTCTGGCGATGCCACATTCATCAAGGCATATCAAGAGTTGATGAAAACACGCATTGATGTGTTACTAGACATTCTTACCGACTTCAATAAAACGGCTTTAGAAATCTGCGAAGGACAGCAGATGGACATGGATTTTGAGACTGCAGAAAACGTTTCCATCGACAGCTATCTGAAAATGATTGGCCTAAAAACGGCTGTACTACTAGCTTCAAGTTTGAAAATTGGGGCAACCATTGGAGGGGCAAATAAGGAACAAGCACAACTGCTTTACGACTTCGGTCTTAATGCAGGAATTGCGTTTCAATTGCAGGACGATATTCTTGATGTGTATGGCGAAAGCCAAAAAGTTGGAAAGCAAAAAGGTGGCGACATCATCTCAAGCAAAAAGACTTTTCTGCTCTTGAAAGCGATGGAATTGGCGAAAGGACAAGATGCCGATTCCTTAAAAAATTGGCTTGCTAGCGACTCTGAAGTGGCAAAAGTGAAGGCCGTAACGAAAATCTATGATAAACTCGGAATTAGAAAACTGGCCGAAGAACAGATGTGGGATTATTACAACAAGGGAATTTCAAGTTTGGACAAGGTAGAAGGTGATGGAGAGTGGATTGGAATCCTTCGGGCATTTTCGGAAAACCTTATGCACCGCGAATCTTAACGAACCGCACGAAACCTAACAGGTTTTCAAAACCTGTTAGGTTTGGGTATAGCAAATGGATAACCTTCCCCTTTCTCAACAAGACTTTGATCGCTACGAGCGAAGTGTATCCTTGCTTCAGGAAGTTGTAGCCCAAATCAACAAGGACTTTCGTTTGCAGGGATTTGATGTTTCTTTTTCTGGCCAAGGCGAAACGGCTTACATAGAACTGTCTGACCAATTGGCACCCGTTATTGAATATATGCTCGAAAACCAGACCGAAACGTTCTGGAATCTGGTTTACAGAATAGATCTGAGCGAAGTTAAAGTGAAGCAAATTCTGTTCGGAAAGGAAGGGGTTGAAAACGCGATTGGCCAACTCACCGATCTCATTCTAAAACGCGAATTGCAAAAGGTGGTGATACGGCATTTTTATTCGGGGAGGGAGTTGCCTTAAAAAGCAGTTTGTACGCCCGTGCCATTTTGTTTCGCGAAAACTTTTGACACGACAAACTAAAAATATCAGAGTGTCAAAAAATGGCACTCTGCTATTTTATCCTGCATTTTTTTGTCTGCTTACAGTAAATGAGGTCGTGGCCGTCATCGCGCAGTTCTTCAAACATGCGGTTGGCGGTTCGTCTGCTGCAATCAAATTTTTCGGCCACCTGCTGCACCGAAATGCAGCGACCTTTCTGCACCATTTCTAGCAAGTATTCCAGTTGCCGTTTCCGTTCTGCAAACGTCATGGCTTAGGTGTTTTTGAAGCATTGCACTTTTGAGAGCACAATGCAACATAGTTTGCCCCCATACGAGGGAACGCACACTACA
>JBDNJH010000126.1:0-25977 GCA_041687875.1 Flavobacteriales bacterium
CACGATACAGGCATGATGCATATCGCGGCAGCATTCAACAAGAAAATTGTTTCTGTTTGGGGAAATACCATTCCCGAATTTGGCATGTACCCATATTTACCCCAAGGTTCGCCTTCTTATATTTCGGAAGTAAAGGGTTTGGATTGCCGACCGTGCAGTAAAATTGGGTTTGACGCTTGTCCGAAAGGGCATTTTAAGTGTATGAATGAACAGGATATTGATGCCATCATTGCTAAAACAAAAGAGACCCTTCCTTCGTCAGGGTGACAAACGAAGAACCTGTCTTCCTGACGAAGGAAGGAACTCAACATCTGTATAGAAAAATAAAAACCATGAAAAAACTACTCTTCTCGCTTAAACCGTTCTCTATCGATTTCGGATTACTAATTCTTCGCTTGGCTTCTGGCGGCATTATGGCTTATAGCCACGGGTGGGGAAAGCTGCAGGGCGTTCTTTCTGGCGATTTGGGCTTTGCCGACCCAATTGGAATTGGAGAACTGCCCTCACTTATACTTACCATTTTTGCGGAATTCGTCTGTGGTATTCTGGTGGCCGTGGGGCTTTTTACCCGTGCTGCACTCATTCCACTTATTATTACCATGGCAGTGGCGGTGTTCATCATCCATGCCGATGACCCGTTTAGTAAACAAGAATTCGGGTTGCTGTACCTCGTTCCTTATCTAACCTTGTTCTTGACTGGACCGGGAAAGTTTTCGTTGGATAAACAGTTGGGTTAGCCCGCAAACAACGCCTTCAACTCCGTTGCCTCGCTCGGTTTCATTTTTCCTGCCAGAATGAGGCTGAGTTGCTTTCTGCGCAAGGCGCCTTCAAATCGAGATTTTTCCTCTTCGGTCTGTGGTTCTACTTGCGGCACGTGTATCGGGTTTCCCAGTTGATCCACAGCCACAAAGGTGTAGATGGCCTCGTTCACTTTAATTTGGTCTGAGGTAGAACGGTCTTCTACAAACACATCAATAAATATTTCCATGCTCGAATTGAAAGACCGAGATACTTTAGATTTCAGGGTAACGATATCGCCCAATTTGATTGGTTTGGGAAACGTGACGCTATTTACCGAAGCGGTCACACACACGCGTTTGCACAATCGGTGAGCCGAAATAGCTGCAATTATATCCATCCAATGCAAAAGCTTGCCGCCCATCAGATTGCCAAGGGTGTTTGTATCGTTTGGCAATACAATTTCGGTGTTAATGGCAAGGGTTGATTCGGGCGTTCGCGTCTTCTCAGTCATACTTCAATTTTGCGCAAAGATAAAGCCCTGCTGTTCAATTGAACGGCAGGGCTTTAGTCAGAGTTGGAGAAGGTTTTTAAAGCTTCGTTAGTTTCTTCACAAATCGTTCTTTGGTATCAACATCTGTCAGCTCAACGAAGTAGATGCCTTGGCTCAAGGTTGAAACATCTAGGTTGATGTTATCGCGGAAAGCACTTTCGCTTCTGATTAACGAACCATCAATATTCAAAATGTTGATGGTGTATTGACCTCCGTTGTTCATGTAAACACTTACCACATCCATGGCAGGATTTGGGAAGAGCAACATGTCAGGACCCGTAGCTTCTACAGCCACATCTTCTATACCAGTGTAGGTTTTGGTGTAGATTGGTAACGAAATTTGGGTTGGATGTTCCTCAGAGAAGTGAACACGCTGAATGGCAATACGTGGAGAATACTCCTCACCTTCAAAAATGTAAGTCTGACCATCGCCCGGCTTTCTTCTAAAGAATTCATTCGGCATAATAGGAACATTGGCATTTACCTGATAGCGGTTGTAGTTACTACTGCTGATAAGAATTTTCACTTTGTGTCCATCGCCAAACGTGTAGCCAATTGGCAATAGGTCGAACACGTATTCGTAAATCTCACCAATGTTGATGTTAGTGAACGGAATATCATCGCCCACAAATGGAATTTCGTAATCTTTCCAAGGCTCTTCTACCAACATTCTCACATAATCGCGGGCACGGGCGTTTACAGTTCCGCACTGAACGAAATACTCACGTCCATCAGGATAAACGTCAAGAATTCTTACCATGAAATCGGTATCGGTAGGGCCTTCTGTTAAACCACCAATATTGCTCTTAGCGTAGAGTTTTACCTGTGGGAAACCTACCACACAGAGCGAATCTTTGACGGTAGCACTTTCAAAGCTGATAACGCCTGGACGGTTCATTGTAAACGACTCATAGCGCGGGTCTTTCAAGTTGAATTGCCCTTGAGAATCACGTTCGCCATCAGGCGTTTTCACAATCATGTTGGCACCTCCAACTGTTCTAATTGGGTCATCTGGATCGTGTACGTACATTTTGAAGCCCTCATCAGTTGTTGGAGCATTATTGTCTAACACGCCATTTTGGTGCATGTAAAAGACCTCTCTTTGCACGGCATCCCATTCTCTTCCTTCAGGCAACGGGAAGGTATCGGCAGGTAGCCAGTAATTACCAAGAGCAAGATTCTGAGCCTCAGAATCGTTGTTTGGACCGACTACATAAAGACGCACATTCGGAATCTCATTAGGGTCGGCAAAGTTGCGGTAAGGTATTGGGTTAACGCTTTCCGCGTTAAGTCCCGGAATGACATTGTCTAAAGGAATTTCCGGCAAATCAATAGGAAAAACGCCACTTCCCAATGGAGAGTCATAAACCAGTTCGGCCTTCAGCCCAGTAAGCGGCTCGGCACCGGTAAGCACGGCAATAAGCTTGTCGTAAGGTAGTCGCACTTCTTCGGAAGGAACACGGATTTGGATGGTTGCCGTGCCAAGTCCGAAAAGATCAATTTCTGCTACTGGATAAAGGTTGTCTGATTCTGGAAGGATGAATTTCGGCTCTCCAATATACTCATCTGGGTGATAGTTGAGGTTATAACGGAACCAGCCAATCAACTCCGAGTTTAGCGCTTTATCAACAGGAATGTTTGTTTCGCTGAAATCGTCAAAGTTGATGCCGATAAGGTCGTTCACATTGCCCGGATAGGTACGGTCACCAGTAGTGGTGCTGCCCATTGTTTGGTGTGCCCATGGCCCAAGAACTAGCTTTTGTAGTTCGCGATTGGTAACACCTGGGCGGTTGAACTTTTGCGTGCTCAGGTGTCTTCTCATGTTTGCCCAGCTTTCTGTCTGAGAATCAACAAAGATGTCCCACCATCCGCAGAGGTGATACCCTGGCACCTCCATGTTGCGAAAACGGTTATACTGACCCCCAAGTTCTCCTTCACCAAATTCATCTGTAACGGCACGGCTGATGTCAATTTCTGCACGTCCTGAAAAGTTTGGATAATAGCCACAGGTAGGGATTCCTGTTTCTGGGTCTGGGTATTGAACGGATACAAAGTGGTCGATTGCCAAATTGGCTGCGTCAAATTTGTTCTGTTGATAGGTATTCTCCACTGCGTTCACGGTAATCGTCTGTGGTAACTTGTAATCTGCCGAACTGTGAATGTTGTTCTGAATGTCGTTGTCAATCGGAATCAAATCATCATCAATTCCAGAAAAAATCTGTCCTTTTAGCCAACCCGTTACCAATCTATCTCTAAGAACTCCGTTTGGATAACCTACGCCTTTGTAGAAATCTGCTGGAGCAACAATTGGCATGATGCATTTAAGACCGGGCTCATTTTCATCAATCATGTGCGCTGCCGCAGCCTGATATTGGTTGTATCCCAAAGCAGATGCCCCAAACATGGCATAACGACCCGTGTAGAGTAAATCAGTTGTGTCCGTAACTCCATCGCCATCAAGGTCATAATCGCGCAGCAAACGATGCTTGATGTATTCCTTGGTATCGTAGCCATCCTCGTGTCGGTTTCCGTTTTTCGGGTCGCTAGGGTCTGTGGCATCCAAAACGTGTTGGTAATTTGGGTGGTAAACTCCTTTGTCCCAGCCATCGCTGGTAAGTGGTAGATATACGCCTTCAGACGCATAACGCCCGCGCTGATCCTGCTTGGCGAAGGCATAGCCCAAGATATTCATGATGGGTGCTTCGCCTGCATTTTGATCGCCTTTGTCGTATGGCGTTCTGGTGAGAATGAGCGGCAGCCTATACGGATTCGGATTTGGTTGCCCGTTCAACGAATCGTAAATGATGTATTGCGTACCTCTTGGAATCAATTCCAGATTGTAATCGATTGAGCTACCAAAAATGCCAGCTAACTCCGCTGGAAGGTCAATGCTTATTGGCACCATCAGACAATCGCGCATTACGGGTAGGTAAATGTCTGTCATAAGATTTACGCTGTCAGACATGATAAACTCTTCCGAATAGGGCGTACAGAATTCGAGGAGATTGTCAATTTTTCCGTTGAGTATCACCGTCTGCGATTTTGCAGAACTGAAGAATGAACCAACAAGTACGAGGGAAAGAAGAATTCTTTTCATGGTGTTTTTGGGTGTTAGAGTTTTATAATATCAAATACGACTGAGCCATAAACCATCGCACCAATCCGTGGTGCTCCGAAGGCTTCTTGCCTCTGCAAGTTATAAACATTTGAAGCACCTACACGGAATGTAGAATACCATTTAGGCACTTCGTAGCTAAGTTGAAGGTCGAGGAAAGAGTACGAAGGCACCATTCCAGTACCAAAAGTGCTTTGCCATAAAAATTCGTCTACCCATTGAAAGTTGGCAGAGAATCCAAGACCTTTCCAAACATTACGCCCCTTAATGCCAAAGTTGACTTTGTGTTCTGGCGTGTTGAATCCTGGAATAATAGGATCATCAAGGTCATCATCAATCAATTTTGCCCAGTTGTAATTCATAGAGGCAGAATACTTATCGTTGATGTAATACACCAATCCAACAGTTACACCGGTGGAACGAACCATCTGCGTGGCATTTACAGGTATCTGATAACGGGTGTAAGATTCGTTGCTTGCAGAATAGGATAGAAGTTGATCTACACCACTTTGCTCCCCTGCAGTGGCACCGTCAGGTTGTACTACCCGAATTTCTCCAATGAAATCGGTGTACCAGTTGTAATAGAAGTTTACGTCCATGTACAGCTTCTTAAATACAACACCACGGTAGCCAAATTCAATGGTACGAACCTGTTCTGGGCGGATTTTCTTGGCTGAGAAGGTTTTTAGTTTGCCTGCGGCATCATCATAAACCGAATCGTACCAAACGCCTTCTGTTTCTACACTATCGAGGTAATTCTCAAAATCTGTTACCGATTCTAATGTGTAGAGATTATCCCACCCGTTTAGGTTTCCGGCAATGGTAAGCGGTCCTACATCCAATCGGATAAACTGATTTTGCAAGGTTGGTGTACGGAAGGCGCTTTGCCCTGAAACTCGGAAAACGTGGCCTTTTAGGTTATACATCAAGGATGCGCGTGGCGAGAACTGAACGGGGAAATTCATGTTCTTGTCAACCCGTACAGACCCCGTTACTTTAAACTTATCATCGAAAAACTTTTTGCTCAGTTGAAGAAACCCTCCAAACTCCCAAAGTGAAAGGTTAACAAATTTAGCGTTCATGTCGGCAGCACCGTTTGCCAGCGTATCGCCTCGGTTAACAAGCGTGTCGGAAAAGATTGTTCCAAACGATTGTGGGTCGTAGCGTCTTCCGTTGGCTCCCACAAGTATATCCATCCAAGGCCAATCGAAATTGTATTGACCTTCTATGTGTTGTAGACTTGATCTGTCTGTGAATTTAGAACCCCTCTCAAGGTCGGAATTATTGATAATCTCATTTCGCAGCGAATCGAATTTGACAGAACCTGCAGCAATCCACCCATTTGCGTCAGCAACAGCACGCGCATGTTCGTGTGCAACTTGAACCTCTGCTGATGAAGCATCTCCATCAAAATCTTGAGTCATTACTTGAATGGTGTCAAAATAGGCTCCGAGGTATTCACCAACGTAATCGGCAATTCCTTCTTTGGAAATGTTGATTCCAGTAAAAACGATGTCGTAAGAATCGCCCGCATCCTCAAAGGTTGAATATGCCTTCACAAGCCAATTTCTGCCCTTGACCTCAGCCTTTACCTGCTGGAAAAGAATATTGTTGATGCTGTATCGATTTGATGCTTGGTAAATAGCCGTTCCAAGACCAAATTTATAGGTTAATGATGCTTCAATTCCTCCCTTGAATCGGTAGTAAAGGCCAGCGGTTGCTTTTGCACTGAACGTGTTGTAGTCGGCAAGGTCTCTTTCTGCATAACCAGGCGCTCTCACATTGATTGTTCCAGGGTAAGCATTTGGAGAAACCAAGCCCAGCCAATTGTTTAACGCGGTGAACTGATCTCGTTGTTCCTGTGTGTTTTCTGGGTCCGTTTGTGCTTGTTCCACAATTTGCGAAAGGTCGATGTCTGTCTGAATATCTCCATAAAGATTGGCTGCCGTACTGTCGGTTGGGTCATCAAAGTCCGTCCTATACTGGGTGTCGTTTGCCTCCCAATCGTAGGCGCGTCTGTACTGACCAGTAATCTTTAGACCGAATCGTTTTTCCTTACCGTAAGTGCCAGCGTAGCGCACTTGGGCATCCAGGTAATCACGCGATCCGCCTTGAAGTTTAAAGGAAAGCCCTGGGTAATCGTAAGGGTCTTTTGTTTTCATACTTACAACTCCTTGGAAGGCGTTTGGACCATAAAGAGCAGATGCAGCACCCGTGATAATCTCCACACTTTCAAGATCAAGGTCGTTTGCGCCTACCATGTTTCCTACTGGGAAGTTGAGGCCCGGTGCCTGATTGTCCATTCCATCAACAAATTGAACAACCCTAACCGGAGCAGTTGTGTTGAAGCCGCGCATGTTTATGACTTGAAATCCAAGACTAGAAGTGGTAACATCTACACCTTGCAACGTACTCAAACCCGAATAAAAATCTCCAGAAGCAATCTCGCTAATTTCCCGAGTATTCATCTTTTGGATAGTGGCCGTTGATTCCAAAATGGTTTCAGAAACCCTAGAACCAGAAACGACAACCTCTTGCCCTATCATGTTGACGGTTTCCATGTCCACCGTTAAATTGGTGGAGGTTTTATCTACTGCTATTTCAAAATCCTGATATCCGAGGTAAGAAACCACGAGGGTTTTTGGTTCGGTGAGGTCGAGTTCAATGGAGAACTTGCCGTTGACATCCGTGGAGACTCCAGTAGATGTACCTTTAACTATTACAGATGCCGAAATCAGTGTTTCTCCGTTCTTCTTGTCTTTGATAGTACCTGTCACCACTTTGGTCTGAGCCATGGAAACAATCGTAAATAGAAGAAAAACAGAGAGGAGAGTAAAGACTTTTCTCATTCGAATTGGGGGTTGGTTAACTATTTGCTAATGCGCCCCAAGAATACGAAGTTTTCCTTAATGGTCAAGAGCAAGCCGTCAATTTCTACGATTGCATCAGTGATGTAACATATAGACGTGCATTCTAAGGGCTAATCAGAATATAGAATCGGTGTCTAAACGGTGCGGTCTGAACTCAACACTAGCTTGAACATTCTACATTTGCATGTCAGTAAAAAAAATGAAAGAATTTCTACAGGTTGAATTGATTAGCGTTGGCAATTACCACCTGAGCATGCTTCAGATAGTGGTACTCGCGTTCATTGTTCTGTTCACGTGGGGCTTTGGTTGGCTGCTTAAAAAGGTGGTTGTGTATCGAAAGAACATCTCCGAATTGGAAAAGGGAAGGCGGCTTTCGGTGTTTAAGTTAATGCAATATGTGCTGTGGGTTCTTGCCCTGCTGGTGGGAATGGAATCGATGGGATTTCAGATAACGGTTCTTTTGGCTGGTTCGGCTGCCCTTTTGGTTGGTATTGGTCTGGGACTACAAGATGTGTTCAGAGATTTTGTGAGCGGCATCATTCTCTTGTTTGATGGCACCATCCGTGTATCCGACATCATTGAAGTAGACGGCAAGGTTGGTCGTGTAACCGAAATTCGCTTACGAGCGTCCGAAATGGAAACTCGGGAGGGAATTATCATGATTGTTCCAAACTCAAGATTCATCACCGGAAATGTGGTTAACTGGACACATAACCATAAGCTGACGCGGTTCACCGTGGTGGTTGGCGTGGCATATGGTTCGGATGTAGAGAAGGTGCGCGATGTGCTGGTAGAATGCGCGAAGCAACACGCGGAGGTGGTCAAAAATCCTGAACCGTACGTGTTCTTTACCGATTTTGCTGATTCTCAACTAACCTTTTCGTTACAGTTCTTTTCTCGCTCGGTCTTTCGCATTGAGTTTGTGAAAAGCGATATCCGATTTGCAATTGATAAAGCTTTCCGAGAAAACGGCATCACCATCCCATTCCCACAGCGGGATTTGCATATTCGGAAATAGTTAAGAGGCTAGGTAGGATTGATGCTATCAGGCTAGCGGTCGTTCAAGGCGCTTAGTCTATCAGTTCCATTTCCCAGCAACCTTGCTTGCAAACTTGAGTCTTAGTGGACAAGAGCAAAAGGTTATTTTTACGCTCCTTCGCCTTATCTCAACCCCGATATGAACCGAATAGCTATCTTCTTATTTATTGCGTTCGTGGCCTTGTCGCAAGGCACGGCTGTGTGCCAGACCGCACACAAAGGTTTGATGGTGGAGCCATTTGTTAATAAGGTTTTCATCGAAGAGAAGGGACAGTTCAAGAATCGGTTGGAAAGGCAGGGCATTGATTTTGAAGAGCCCATCTTGTATGGTGTAGAGAACGCGGAATTCAACGCCTATTTCACCAAAAGTGGTATACGCTTCCGGTTTGCGGAATACAAGACCATTCCAAAAGGAAAACGTCAACTCGTAGAAAATGAACCCGAAAGCCGCGGATTGGAAACCACCTGGCATTCTGTAGACCTTCTTTGGGAAAATGCCTATTCGGAATTGACGATTCTTTCGGAAGATAAAGCGCATGAGTATTACAACTATGCTGGCAATGGAAACGATGAGAACATAAATTTTGCTGCTGCTTATTCTCAGGTTGTTTACAAGAATGTCTATCCAGGTGTTGATGCCATTTTTGAATTACCCAAAGAAGGCGGAATCAAATATCGCTTTGAAGTTGGGCCGGGTGTAATTATGCCTCAGATTGCCATGCGCTGGGATGGAGAAGTGTCTCTCTCCTTAGATGAGAAAGGAAATCTAAAAATCAAGACGCCAACCACCGTTCTAGTAGACCATGCTCCATCAGCGGAAACGCTGTCGAACAAGAATCATGTTTCGGTCTTATATGAGCTTGATGGAAATGTTGTTTCTATAAAGATTGCATCCAATGATATCGACCTGTCCGATGGTTTTATTATCGACCCATGGATTTATAATACCAGTTACCCTGCCATTAATCGTGCTCATGATATTCAGGAAGATGCCGCTGGTAACATCGTAGTACATGGTAATCATACCAACTTTCAAGTGCAGAAGTTCAATGCTGCCGGAGTGCTGCAGTGGACCTACGTTACAGCATCTCTTTTCTTGGGCGACATTGCCGTTGATAATCTGGGCAATGTCTATATCGTAGGCGGATATTCTGCTGGCAAACGACAAAAACTGAATTCAGCTGGTGTTCAAATTTGGACATTTGCTGGTCTGGTAGAGGAATGGCGATTGGCTTTCAACTATTCAAAGACCATACTCACCATTGGTGGCTATTTTCTGAATCCGGGTGACAATAATCTGGCGTTGTTTGACGTGAATTCCGGAGCCATCTCCAACGAGATTATCTATGGTGCCGAGACCCGTGCCATTGCTACCGATTGTAATGGCGATATGTATTCCATGCACGTAACTTTTGGAGGTACGGGGGTGGCCGCATCCAATCTCCTTAAAAAGACCAATGCCAATTTTACTCCGGCAGGATCTATTCAAACAGGTTTCCTATTAGCGGAGTTTGAGGCCACAGCTGGCTATGTGCCGAATCCGTCTTACGACCCCAGCGTGATTTACCAAGGATTTAATGGTCTTGTAGTGAGCGGGCAATATCTTTATATGACCGATGGAATAACCGTACGCAGGGTTAACAAAACCTCGCTAGCAATCCTCAATAGCTCCGCGTTGGTAGGTGGTGTGAAGCTTGGAAACGGTGGATTGGCTGCCGATCTCTGTGGAAATATCTATGCTGGTTCGCTTACCGGTATCGCCAAATATGATTCCGTCTTGAACTATATTGAAACCATCCCAACTCTAGGTGCGGTCTATGATATTATTTTCGGCACAACGGGTGAGCTTCTTGCCTGCGGAGCCGGATTTGTTGGAAGCTTTGCCATCAACTGTACGCCACCACCACCTATAACAGCTTCGGCCAATAACGCGTGTGATGGTACGGGAAGTATTAGCATTAACGTGGCCGGTGGTTTGGCGCCTTATACATATGAATGGCAGCCTGGCGGACTAACCACCAATCCTATTTCTGGACTTCCAGCTGGAGTTTATACTTACACCGTGAATGATGCCTTTTGTCGCACGTTCATTGATTCGGTCGAGATTTATGAGATTCCGACTCCAACATTTACTGTTTCTGGAGTGAATACAACCAACTTCAACCCAAATTCAGTCTGTTTGGGTGAGGCTGTTGCGTTTGCCGACAACTCCACAACCAACGATGGCACTATCGTTTCTTGGGATTGGGATTTTGGCGATGGGAACACAAGTTCAGCTCAGAACCCAACACATACCTATGCTACTGCAGGAACTTTTGATGTGCTGTTGGTAGTTGAAACAAGCTATGGCTGCTCAGACAGTATTCCGCTACAGGTGACAGTCGACCCATTGCCATCAGCTGATTTTACGGTGGCTGACGAGTGTCTTGGCAATTCAAGCGATTTTCTGGATGGAAGCACGATTTCTTCAGGAACAATTGGCACGTGGAGTTGGGATTTTGGTGATGGGAATACGAGTTCGGTACAAAACCCGACTCATCAATTTACCACAGCCGTAACTCACACAGTGGGTTTGACTGTGACCTCTGCCAATGGCTGTTCCGCTTCCACCCAAAACAATGCGTTGGTTTTTGTTTTGCCGCAAGCGGATTTTACCTATCCTACAACTTGCGTCAACGACCCGACTGACCTTTTGGACGCTTCCGTTGCAGGAGACGGAACCATCAACGCATGGCATTGGGACGTGGAAGGGTCAACGTTGAACGGAGCTTCAGGACAGCATATTTTTTCTTCCGAAGGAACATTTCCAGTGCAATTGTTGGTGCAGGATCAATTCGGATGCACGGATAGCATCACACGTCAGGTCATTATAAGTGTTCGGCCGTTAATGACCGTGGCGGTGAATGATGCATGTGCTGGTACTCAGTTCGTGTTCACCAATTCCTCATCTATTCAATCGGGTAGTATTGATTCCACGCATTGGGATTTTGGTGATGGCAACACTTCAAATACTGTTTCGCCCACAAATACCTATGTGAACGCAGGCGTTTACAACGTGATTCTTTACATGGAAAGCGACCTTGGCTGCGCTGCGGACACTACTTTTCAGGTCGAAGCGTATCCGAATCCTGTGGCCGGACTACAATGGCAGAACGAGTGCGATGGAACTCCGATAATATTCACGGAAACCACAACGGTTGCAACACCGGGGCAGTTGTTGGCTTCTGATTGGAACATGGGCGATGGCACTACTCTAAACGACACGGCAGTTTCCAGTTATCTCTATACTGGATATGGCGATTATACCGTTCAGCTTTCGGTTGAAACGCAGCACGGATGCACTGACTCGGAGAATTATCTGATTTCTGTTCACGCAGTTCCAACAGCCGATTTCAATTTCACCAATATCTGCGAAACAGACTCGGTTCTGTTCACAAATCAGTCAACCATTCCTCAAGGGAATATTGCCACTTGGCAATGGAGTTTCGGCAACGGTCAGACTTTTAATGGCAGCAACCCAGGCTATCAGTCCTATGCTGCTGATGGAACATATCCCGTTCAACTCACCTTGACATCTGATAGTGGCTGCGTGCATGTGTTTGACGATATGATAGAGGTATATCCGACCCCGATTGCCAATTTCACGTTCGATAGCGTGTGCTACTCACTTGCGGTTCAGTTCACGGATTTATCGGATCCCAACGGTTCGTATGCCATCAGTCAATGGGCTTGGGCATTTTCAAACGGACAATCTTCTTTGCTACAATCGCCAGCAATAAGCTTCCCTCAGTTCGGAGCATACGGAGCAACACTCACCATAACCAATGCAGCGGGCTGCAAGGATGTGATTTCGCTTGGAGACGCGTTGGTCCATCCGTTGCCAGTGGCCGATTATGATGCCAATTTGCAACATTGCCATTTACAAACGTTGACCTATGCAGACCAATCAAACTTGCCGATTTTGTCTGATGATCAGATTATTTCTTGGCAATACGATTTCGGTGATGCTGGCAATTCCAACTCGCCAGATGGCGCACATGATTATGGCTTGGCAGGATTCTATAATCTTGAACTTACAGTCACCACCAACCATGGTTGTGAAGATGTGGTTACAAACACGGTGGAGGTTTGGCCTTTGCCAACTGTTGCTTTCACTGCCGATCCGCAGGACGGTTGCGACCCTCTTCATGTCAATCTATTAGATCAATCTTCCATTCCTGCCCCTTATTCTATCGGAAGTTGGAGATGGAATGTGGGTGATGGATCGGATGATGTACTGAACCCAAATCCTATTCACCTTTATGATCCGAACTTGGCCTTGCCTCATGATTCTGCTACGTATGATGTCATGCTGTATGTGACTAGCGTCAATGGATGTGTGGATTCGCTTTCACAAGCGGATTTGATTACGGTTCATCCAGTTCCCCTAGCGAAATTCAGTGTGAATCCGGAGAAATTGGCTTCCATCGTCAATCCTCTTTTTCAATTGACCGATTTGAGCACTGAAAATGTTTCATCTTGGAGTTGGACTTTCGGTGACGGACTGATATCAAGTGATCAAAACCCTGAACATACGTATCCTGATACAGGCACTTATTTGATTACGTTGGTCGTCAATACAGATTTTGGATGCACCGATAGAATCTCCTACATCGTCAAGGTTGAGCCGTATTTCTCCTTCTATATTCCGTCCGCGTTTACGCCAAATGGTGATGGTCGAAATGATAGCTTCTTCGGTGCTGGAGAGCATTTCACCGAGTATAACATAAAGATATTTGACCGATGGGGAGAGATGATCTTTGAGTCGAACGAACCAAATTTTCATTGGGATGGCTCATACAAAGGAGCACAGGTTGAGGCTGGGCAATATGTTTATCGGTTTGTTGTGCTCGATTGGGATGGCAATCTCCATCAATATAATGGTGGAGTAAACCTCCTTCGCTAAGGATTCGCAAATTACTTAGTGCTACCGTCATGAGGCGCTCAGGTAACAATTCCACATTCTCTTCGTTGTAAGGGTCGACCAAAAACCTAATAGCCTTGAACCGTCTGGTAATCTTCATTGCCATTCTGATGCTTCCGAGCATTGGTTTTGCGCAGAAAAAATCAACCCTGAAAGACAGATGGAGAAATTCCATAGGTGCCTCAGCTCATTTGCTTATGGTGAGAAAGAATGTCTCTCCCGCATTTGGGGTATTCTACAATCCGCAGATTAACATTATTAATAGGTATGCTGATTTTTCTCTGGCCGCCACCATGCCACTAACATTGGGAGTTCATATAAAGGACTCGTGGATTGAGAGGACCTATTTCTATGGGCACGTTCCGGCTGTTTTAGAAGCCAACATCGGTCATTACTCTACAAGAGATTTTCGCTCAGATATAGGAATGGGACTTGGTGCTGGCTATGGGCTGCAGATAAATGGCCTTGATATTTCTTCAGGTTTTGTGGCCACGTTGGCTGCGCGTACATGGTTTTTTAAAGGAAGTCTCACCTTCAGGTATCTGTTTCATCTCAATGTTCAGGGAACGGGTTATCACAGCCATGCACTTAGTTTGTCAGTTAACATGGGCAATTACTTCAATAAGTTGACCAACATGAACAAGATGAGCAAGTTTCAGAAGTTCTAATAGGAACAGCTCAAGGGTGCTTAAAAATCGTTCTTGTATTATTGTCGGGTGGCGGTTTCATCGAAAGATCGGTTGCCTACATTTGTTTCATCTCCAACTAAACGGTATGACAAGATTTTTCACCTTAGTATTCTTATCTCTTATAGTGGCGCAATCAGTTAGCGCAGGGGGGCCGTGGCCAAGGAAAAAGAACA
The DNA here is from genome assembly GCA_041687875.1 of Flavobacteriales bacterium. Lineage (GTDB taxonomy): Bacteria > Bacteroidota > Bacteroidia > UBA10329 > UBA10329 > UBA10329. The sequence goes on from JBDNJH010000126.1 coordinate 14,140, forward strand.
GCGGCTACGCTCAATTAGGCTTTACGTATGTTGGATACAGCCGGTTTTTTAATCATGAAGGAGTGGTTACCGACCTTCGGAGGCCAGTTACCGATTTCACCACGCAGCTCTTTCTCGACTATGGTCTTTCAGACAAGTTGACTCTGACCGCCAACCTACCTTTCAAGTATGTATCAACCGCAGATAGGATTTCGAGTGCCGACACAAGCTATTTTAAAGACACGCTGCAAGCAGGCAGTCTATTCGGGTTAAACAACGTGATGCTTGGACTGAAGTACAACATCATCAACAAACGGGTGTTGTTTTCTGCGGGATTTAATGCCGAAGCCAACGTGGCCAAATACGATTCGCTTACTACACTCAGAACTGGCCCAAATGCTTGGGTTTTTCATCCTTACCTGAGTGTTGGAACCACTTTTTTTCAGGGAAAACTTTACACACTGCTCGATGCTGGCTACCGATTGCGCATCAATAATTATAGCGATGAGGTTGATTTCAACTTTGAAGTAGGGTATTCCTGGAATCAGAAGACCTATTTTATTTTCAATTTGGCAGGAAGATTTTCGATGCAGGAAGGAAGCTACGACAATAACGTGACGGCAATCCCAGATACATCGAACCCAGCAAGCGTAAGCCTTCATCCCAATGGAAGAGACCTACACACATCGCTCTACCCAAACAACCAACAATTTTTGGGATACGGGTTTAAATTCATTCAGAAAATTAAGAAGGTGCATCTCAATGCCGCTGTGTATTTCGGCACAGGACAAATGGTTGCTGCGACACCAAGCTACAATTTAGGCGTAGCCTACGAATGGTAATGGTGCAAAACATAGCCGCGTTGAAACATTTGAATGTCGAAACGCTCCTTAGGTTGAAAGCCGTTTTGGCCGAAATCGATCAACGTCTGTACACACACCTAAACACCAAAGGCCGTGCCTCTGTTGGTCAACATGTGAGACATACGTTAGAGTTCTATCAATGTCTTTTTGAGGCAGAAACTGCGGTAAACTATGATGCACGTAAACGCGATATTCTCTTAGAATCGAGTGCTGCACATGCCTCAGTCACCATTGATAATATTGTGAAACAAGTGGAATCTGTACATGCAGACTTTTCACTTCGAACCTTAGCCGAGTTGCCTTCTGCCTCTGCGGAAACGCTTTCCGTAACTTCTTCGCTTTCGCGCGAGTTGCTATATGTGTTGGAACATGCTATCCATCACATGGCTTTGATTCGCTTTCTTATCAAGGATGAAGCGGCCGATTTTGAATTGGAAGATGCATTTGGCGTGGCATATTCTACGTTGGCATATCGCGACCAAGCAGCCAACGGCTAACCAATGAATTCCGTACCATTTTCAACACGTCTGCACATTTGGCTGCAGCGGTTTGTCCGTTGGGAATTCTGGCCGTGGAGAGTCGTCTACGTTCCCGTTGCGATTTACTGGTTTTTTCTAGCCATAAAAGCCCGCGGATGGGTGTTTTTTAGTGCTGCCAATCCATGCATGCGGTTCGGTGGATTGGTTGCTTATTCCAAAACAGATGTCACCAAGCTAGTGCCTGATGTTTACTTGCCAAAGACGGTTTTTATTGAATCACAGGATGTGCTAAACGAGATACTCGCCCAGGTACAGGATAAGGAAATGACACTCCCACTCATTATCAAACCAGATATGGGAGAGCGGGGAAAAGGCGTGAAAATTATTCGCACGCAAGAGGAGTTGAACAAGGCTATCTCTTCGGTTAAGGAGCGGATGCTACTACAGGTTTACGAAGACCTTCCAATGGAGTTGGGCGTCCTTTATAGTCGCCATCCTGATGAAGAAAAAGGCAGAATCACCTCCATCGTAATTAAAGATTTTCCTTTTGTAGTTGGAGATGGTCAGAGCACGCTTTTGCAGTTGATTCTCACGAATCTCAGAACACGTCTCAGTTACAAGATTCACATGAAACGCTTTGCCAATGAATTGGATGATGTGATTCCGTTGGGAGAGAAAATCAGAATTGTGAACATCGGAAATCACATGCTCGGTACAACTTTCAATGATGGAAACCATTTAAATTCTCCAGAATTGGAAACAGTTTTTGATCACCTAGCCAAGCAGATTAAAGGGTTCCATATTGGCCGTTTTGACCTCCGAGTTGATTCGATGGAAGCGTTGCTGAAAGACAGCTTCAAAGTGATAGAAGTGAATGGTGTGAACTCAGAACCCTGCCATATTTTCGACCCTGGCCGCTCCATTTTTCTCGCATGGCGCGACCTTTTTAAACATTGGAAACGCATCTACGAAATTAGCGTGGCCAATCATCAAAACGGAATTCCTTATGGTTCTTACACCGAGATACGAAGGGAGATAAAACGGCACGATAGGGAGGTTGCGGGGCATGATTGATACTGGTAGTTTTGGTCGAAATTCTACTGGTCGAGTTTGAAAAGTAGCGTCCTTTTCAGTTTCAAATCATTTACCGCATCAGGGTAATATGCCCCATAAACCGCCTCTCGTTTCCATCCCACGATAGTAGCGTGACAACGTATTCATAAACGCCCGCTTCCACAGGTCCTCCTTTGTAAGAACCGTTCCAGCCCACTTCGCCCGAACCGCCATATATTTCCTGTCCCCAGCGGTTAAAAATGTACATGTAATGTTCCGTGTAGCCTTCTCCTTTACCCCAATGCGAACAGATCTTTCAGTTCCTTATTGCTCAGATTACCAATCCAGTTTTCACCGGTGGCAACGGTCATTTCCGCAAGGGCCTTTTTAGATTGAATCATTTCGTTGATGCGCTCTTCAAAGGTGTTCTTGGTAATAAAACGGTGTACCATCACATTGTTTTTCTGCCCAATGCGGTAAGCTCGGTCTGTGGCCTGGTTCTCAACAGCAGGGTTCCACCAAAGGTCGTAGTGTATCACGTGTTGGGCCGCGGTCAGGTTTAGGCCCGTACCGGCAGCTCTGAGCGAAAGCACAAAGATTTTATGGGCATGGTCTGTCTGAAATGCTTCTACCATTTCTTTTCGCTGCTTGATGTTACAACCACCGTGATAGAACAAGGGTGTGTCATTGTACCGTTCGGTGATAAAGTGTTGCAGCATCTTGCCCATTTCTGTGAATTGGGTGAAGAGCAACACCTTTTCGTTATTTTCCATTATGCTGTCCAATTTGTCGAACAACAAGGTCAGTTTTCCGCTCATGGAAGCATCCAACATATTATTCTTTAAAAATTGAGCAGGATGATTGCATATCTGCTTCAGTGCCAATATCATTTGCAGCACAAGTCCCTGTCTTACAAACAGGTTCTTCCTATCTGTGGACTCAATTCCCTCGATTTCGGCCAACGCTTCCTGCAGCGTTTTTTCATAGAGACTGGCCTGCTCTTTTACCAATAAGGAATAGCAGTCCATCTCCACCTTATCTGGCAAATCGCTGATTATGGACCTATCGCTTTTAAGTCTTCGCATCATAAAAGGAGCAGTCACTTTTTTCAACTTTTCGGCAACGGCCACATCATTGTATGTTTCTATGGGTGTACCAAAAGTTTCTTTGAATTCCTTCTGATTGCCTAAAAAACCACGGTTGCTGTAATCTAAGATGCTCCACAGTTCGCTCAGGCGATTTTCCACAGGCGTACCGCTCATGGCTATGAAATTATCAGCACCGATGCTTTTTATTGCTTTGGCCTGTGCCGTATCATGGTTCTTAATATGCTGTGCCTCATCAATTATTACCGAATGCCAGGGTAGTTTTTTCAATCGCGCTGACTCGGTGCGTGCAATGCCGTAAGAGGTGAGCAGCACATCGAAATCCTGCTCTATTTTTCGGTTGGTACCATGGAAAATATGGGTTCTGAGTGTTGGGGCGAATTTCTCAACCTCGGCCTGCCAATTGGTGAGCAGTCCTGTCGGGGCCACCACCAATGCCTTCTTATCGTTCAGCAAACCTTCTTCCTTGTACTTCAACAAGGTGGTAATTACCTGCAATGTTTTCCCAAGTCCCATATCATCCGCCAAAACAGAACCGAAGCCTATTTGAGCGTTGCGATACATCCAAGAATAACCTCTTTGCTGATAAGGACGAAGCTGCGCATTGATGCCTTTGGGCAACGGGATCTCCTTAAAATCAGATAGTTCTTTGATGAGATCTTTTACTTCATCCGTAAGGCTTACTTTGGAACCAAGGTATTCTCCACTAAGTGCAGTTCTAAGCAATTGAAATGCTGACAGTTCCTTGTCTGCGCTGAAATGCCTGTGTAACTTTTCCAGTTCTTCTTTACTTACATGAATATAGCTGCCTTTATATTTGAGCAGCGTATCCGACCTTTTCATCAGTTCGTTGAACTCGCCTTCACTCAGCAAGGTATCGCCAATGGCAATCTGCCAGTCAAAATCAAGCAATTGGTCGAGCCTTAGAAATGATTTGCCCGAACTCCTTTTCAGCTTTACGCTTGTTTTGGGCTTCAGTATATCTTTCAGTGCTTTGGGCAGCAATATGTCAATGTCCAGCAACTGTATGGCAGGAATCATTTGCAACAGAAAGGGCGTGAAAACCTCATTTTCCATTACCATCTGGTCTTTACCACGGGAGTTTATGTGGGCATCAAGACCTGCAATAAAACTGCTCAGTTGCGAAAGCGACCGTAGGATTTCATACCGTTGTTTTTCAAATTTCTTATTGGTAAGTATCTCCTGCAATGAGGCGGAATCTTCCAAAGGCTTTGCTTTTTCGAAGATATTTACGTTGACCAGAAAGCGGTCGTTGGGCAGTTCCTCTACCACAATCTGCGGCCTGTAATTGCCCTGTGTGAGGTAGTATTTCTGCAGCCACGCCTGTATGCCACCGCTCAGCGCCTCCTCTCCCGGATCTTTGAAAGGATAGTGCTTGTTCCTGAAGAACAGGTCTGCGAACAGTTCGTTGGCATCTTTTGCCTTGAATATGGCAATCAGTTCTGTAATGAACACAGATAGCAGATTGATAGCCATGTCCTTATTTATCTCTTTCTGACTGTCCTTATCCTGCCACAGAAAAACATCGGGCGGTAGTATTTCCTGTAGCCTGTTTATCAGTTCGCGCACATCTTTACTTAGCATGGCAGGTAGCCACCTGATAGCGTAATTCTTAGTGGGCTGCTGTACAATTTGAGGCACAAAAGCACCATTTGCCAACAGATGCAAAGCGGCATAGAAAAAAGTATGCAGCGATGCCGTGGATGGCTGATGATCTATCGTTTTGTTGGAGGGTATCTGCGAGATTTGAGATAGGAACTGGGGAAATGAGAATTCCGTGTTGTTTATAAATACATTGGATCGGTAATTCTCATCTATCGTTATTCTGTTCCTGCTGCGGGTGTTGAGGTGTTGCTCATCCTTAATAGTCCGGTTTAAAAGAGCTTGCAGGCTAATTTTCCCTTGAATTATTTTTCGGGCGTTCTTTACAACCCTTCCCACTTCGGCAGCATATTTTTCTTTAAAGTTGCCACTATTGGTATAGAACACGGGAAGATCGGTGAGCAGGGCCAATAAAGGCTCGTGGATGTCCGAAAGCTTGGCAAAAGAGGGTTTTTGGTAGGCACGTTCCGGGTCGAAATCCTGTTTTTTCTTCTTCTTCTTCGAACTGTCAAAATACAGGGATACGACATCAGGGATATCTGCATGCTGCTTTGATACAAAAATGCCGCGTTTGTTGAGTTCCGCAATCAGATCAACGTTGTGCAGACTAAAAACAAGAAAAGGGTCATTGTCTATTTCTGCGCTTATCTTATAAACGACCGCAGCCAAATGTTTGCAGGGTACCGCCCAGTCGGGGCAACTGCATTGCATTTTAAAGTCTGTCCACTGCTTTGGAAAAACCTTGAGATCCATGTTTTCGGCTATGGCCATCACTTCCGGGTCAAGTTCCCTGTTCAACATTTTAGAAATGATAACGGGGCGTTCTGCCAAAGCATCCACAAACACGCCCAGTTCAGGTTCAAAAAATGGCGGCAGGATAATATCAACCGCGTAGGGCGTTTTGCGGCTACCTGCCACCTTTGCTTTGATGCGGTTCTCATTGATCGTTATTTTGGTAACAGAGCCATTTCTGGCATAGGTGCTACCTCTTGCCAAACGGTTACTGTAATCTATATTGTTGAGAGCGTTGAGCCATTGTTCTCCCCACCAGGTTTTGCCAAACGATTGAGCCATTGAGATATTTTATTGATTGCAACGCGAAAATATCCAACAGGGAAGTTCTGAAAATCGTCTCTTCAAAAGTTTTTGCTGATTTTTTCAAGAAAATGTGGATAAAGAATCCTACTGATTGGCCAATCGGGCTGTTCAGCAAATTGGTATTACATCTCAATTGACGATTACTCACTATACATACCGTTGACCATCGGTAAGTCCACAAGTTCATCATCTTTTCGCGATTCAGCAACCCGTACTGTCAATCATCTCATGGAGTCCTACTTTATTCCCAGCTATGGAATCTAGCTGAATGACAATGGCTTTTTTGCGGTTGGTATCGTCTGTCATTCCGTTTCATCCGATTCGTTTTTACCAATCTGTTTCGGAGTGTTTTTCCCTTTTATCACCGTTTTTGCGTTCTGGGCTGTCACCACTTTTTTACCTGTTTTTGCTTCAATTTCTTTTCGGGTGTTACCTGCGATTGTTCCGCCTTGCTTCGCGATGGTTTTGTTCTCAGTAAAGTTTTTAGGTTTCTTTTCCTTGCTAATCTCTGTGGTGGTTGCTTCTGCCAGCATGTTCAACACCAGTTCAAGATTGGTCATGTTATCCCGGAGGTTCTCTTTCTTCAGCTCTTTGTATTGTTTGTATTTTTTTACCGAAAACCCGCTCCATGCCTTGGTAATCTCATCGGTAAGAATAGCATACTCCTGTCCTTTTTTTACGCCACGCTCATCCCATTCATCGGTAAGTTCCTTGCGCACTTCAATGCTTTTAAGGCGTTGATTGATCCATTCTTTGGTGTAGCCTTTTTTTAGATACGTTTCCATAAGGCGATCAATGCCGATTTCGGGGTCTTCAATCTCATCTATGCGCTCACGCCCTACTTTTGCCAACCACAGTTTGAACGGTTCGGCCTTTTTGGAAGGTACGGACTGGATTAGGCGGAAAAGCTGCTCGGTATCAGCAACATCTGTCTTGTAGAATTTACCATCAGCCGACTGCATTTTCAGTTGGTTACAATTTGTAACCGACTGATTTCCTTCTTTGGCCAATCTGTGTTTAAGCACTTTCCAATAGTTTCTCGGATTTGGGCTATCAGTCAGAACAGCAACAACATCCACAATAGAAAAAAACCATTTCTCCTGTTCCTCATCCCAATGGGTGCGAACCTGTTTTTGCTCAAATAGCTTTATGGCGTTTTCCTTTGTCATTTTCATTCCTGATAGGAATCCAAAGTTAGTCAATGGAGTCTGATGCTTTTGGGGTTCTTTCGCAACTTTCCAATGATTGGAAGTAGCAATTGAATCTAAGATCAAAAAAGGGCGAACCCCTTTCGGAATCCGCCCACTACAAACCCAGTTTGCAATAGGTCAATGCATTCTTATCCAGAACAACGGCATCCAACCACGCACCTCACCAGTTGTACGGTCCAGTGATGCTATCATCGGGGCAAATGCAATCACTTCTTTTATCAGTCCTTTCTTCTTGTGCCAGACCCACTTTTCGCGGAACTTTATGCGGTCGATAAGAGAAATATCGGGATCCTCCGTTATCACGACCATTTCCAGATCATAAGGTGGGTTGGGGCTTTCGATATATACTGTATCGGTAAAGTAGAGAATCCCAGCAATCTCCGCTTTGGTCAGCGGCTGTTCCAGCTTTGCATCAATAGGATCATAGGCGGCCAGTTTGCCATTTTCCACATCCTTTATCAGTTGTTCCAGCCACGGCATTCTGCCTGATGCCTCCATGTTTTCCTTGAACCAATCATGGTCGCCCGTGCCGTCCTGTTTGATGATGACGGTGTACTCGATAAGGTTGGTGATGGGCTGTGCAGTTGTGCAGAGGGAAATTCCCATACAGATTGCGATAAAGGATGCGATACGTGTTCTCATTTTTGTTCCGTTTTTTCTTGGCTATGTGTTTGATGGGTAAGGTAAGAAAACGGGATAATAAGGGCGAACCCCTTTCAGAATCCGCCTTTTTCAAACCCAGTTTGCAATAGGTCAGTTAACAATCACGCGTTGAACATACCGCTGACCATCTGTTGTTGCCTCAAGCAGATAGACACCGCTTGCAATGCCCGTAAAATCTTCTGAAGCCATACCAGAACTGTTTACCACATTCCTAATCGCAACGATTTTGCCTACCGCATCCATCAATTTCAATGTGAGCGCATCGGTGGTGGAAACCCGCACGGTGAATGTGCCTGAGTTGGGGTTGGGGAAGGCCTCAAATTCTATTTCATTGTTTTGAGAAGCAATTCCGGTAACCAGCCCTTCCTTTTTCACCCCTTTTTTTTCTATCTTCTTGTCACCAAAAGTAGTCATGAATAAAGTTCCCAATGCCAAGCAACATCCCGTCCATCACAGCATTCAGGTCACAAACCACCTGCCATGAGAACGCTGCTGCTTGTGTTGTCCGTTGTAACCATCCCATTCACAGTGATGCCGCAGTCTGTAAAAGTGGGAGTGAAGAACACTGTTGCCACCATAGAAGTGCCGCGAGTGAATGTTGACCGCACAGCGCACGATTTGGTGTATGTGCGGATGGACTATGCGGGGTGGCAAATCGAGAACCCCGAGGCACTCAAGGTTCTTGAAGGCAGACCCATTGAACGTGTACAGCTCTGCTATACCGATTACCCACCGGGAAAGGACCATCAGGACCTGCACCGTAGACGGCTCGCCTCGCCTCGCTGTTCATCGAAGCTCCAAACGTGTTCAACGAGCGTTATGCCGAATGGCAGATGGTGAAGTAAACCCAATGTGAATCTGGAAGAAATGCGCAGGCTATGACCGTGATAGGCCAAGGCCATGGAATCTTCGTCCATATCGTCATAGGCATCGCCCAGATGGTTGTATGAAGCGGCCATGTCTGCACTGTCGCCCCGCGCCTCGTTCAGTCTCAAACTTTTCATATAGTTGGCCACCGCCTGCCCAAGGTCTCCTTTGGCGCGATGAATGGTTCCTATGTTGTCCAAGGCATAGGCCGCGCCTTGCTTATCCTCAGTGTCTTCGCTGATTTTCATGCCACGGGCATAAAAGCTTAGCGCCTGCTCAAAGGCTCCCTGCTCCTTATGGGTGTCGGCCATGTTGCTCAACGAGACCGCCATGCCGCGCGTATCGCCCAACTGCTGCATCACTTCATAGCATTTTGAGTAGTTGTCCATCGCCTTGCTCAAGTTGCCACGCATGAAAAGGATATTGCCCAAATTGCTGAGCGTTGCCGCCACTGCCTGCTTGTTTCCCTGCTTTTCGCGCATTATCATGCTTTGGGTATAGAGGTCAATGGCCTTGTCCAAATTTCCCATCACATAGTAGGCCGACCCTTGCGTATTCAGCGCATCGGCCATGCCGCCTGTGCGTCCGGCTTTCTTGGCAAGGTCATATTGCATCTGAGCATAATAAAAGGCACTGTCGGGCTGGGAGTGCAGATATCCATCCCACACAATGCCCTTCATGGCAAGTATCCGCATGGTGTCATGTTTAGAAACGTCATTCCATACCGCCCAAAGCGAATCGTTTTGGGCTCTTGGAAGGAACGATTGCCCGTTAGTTTCCCCTACAGCCAATAGAAGCACGCACATCAGAATGTGGAGCCAAAAGACTCTTCTGAATACGCCTTTCGCACACTTTAGATGGGTGAATGTGAAAGATGCTGCTGGCTGCGTGTTTGTGAGGTGTTCCATGAGTTTCCAATTTCCATTTTGGAAAAATAACGAAAGATATTCAAAATGTTACATCGCCATTGCCGGCCTATCCGTCTAACTTTACCAAATGGAATTTTTATCGCACCTCGAATTCAATATCCTTTACATAAAGGCGCTGCACATCATTTTCGTCACCACGTGGTTCGCAGGTCTGTTCTACATTATCAGGCTCTTTATTTATCACGCGGAAGCGCGAGGTATGGAAGAGCCTGCAAGAAGTATTCTAGAGAAGCAATACAAATTGATGGAATGGCGGTTGTGGTACATCATTACTTGGCCATCAGCCATTCTTACCATTGTCTTCGGAACTTGGATGATAGTTGATGCCCCAGGTTATTTAAGCATGCCGTGGATGCACGTAAAACTGAGCATGGTTGGTGGATTGTTTCTGTACCAGCTCTATTGCCAAAAGATTTTTCGAAAATTTCAGAATGATGAAGAAGCTTGGGGTTCGGCCAAACTCAGAATATGGAATGAGGTGGCCACGCTCTTCCTTTTCGGTATTGTGTTCGTGGTAGTTCTGAAGAATTCCGTTTCATGGATTTTTGGAATCGGAAGCCTGATTATGCTTGCAATTGTAATGATGGCGGCCATCAAATTGTATGGAAAGGCGAGAAAAGCCTCCCCTAACCCCTCCAAAGGAGGGGAATTGCACGATTAACTGGCTTTGGTGAAAACGAACAGAGTCGTCAACTTTCAAAAAGTTGACGACTCTATAACTTGGATTTAAGTCAGGCGCAATCCCACCAAAGGCGAAAAGGATGAGTAAGTTATTAGATTATCGGTTATTCAGTAGCGCAGCCCCAATAACCACTAACCCACTAACAAATAACTATTCAGAAACGATACGCGCTTCTTTATTGGAAAGTCTTACAGAAGCCAACATTTTATTGGCATCTTCAATAGAGGAATAAGAACCATAAGCTACCATGTGACCGCTTTCGCCTTGACCAGCATATTCGGCACCAAAGCCACGCTTAATCATCTTGGCAACGTAATCCGCAGCTTCGTTTTTCGTTCTGAAAGTGGCAGCAATCACTTTGTAGCTGGCAGAGTTTTCCACAATCTCCCAAGTGCCTTCTTCCAAATCAACCTCGGTTGACGGAATGGCATCGGTTTTTACCACAATAGGATGGTCGGTGTTCTTGGCGAGATACAGCGAAAGATATTCCTGCTCATACTTGGCCGCAAGCGCATCTTCCTTTTCAAATCCTTTGTTCAGCCAATTTTCATCAAACTGGCGTGCAGAATATGAGGCCTCCGTAGTGATTGCAAACGGATTCAGCTGGTGGGCCAGCATTTTGCCATTGTTCAAAGCACCATTTTGAATCGGAATCCATGCCAAAAAACCAACAGCAACAGCCGCTGCGGCATAGGTTGCCATGCGTTTGATTGGAAGCGTACGAACGGTTGTGGCAACGGGACCATCCGCAGCAACCAATTGGCGCATCTTATCCACGTTGTCCTTTTCAACCTTGCTCAGAGAAATAGGCTTCAAGCCGAAGAACTCATCTTGAATTCTTGGTGTTGCCACAGCCTCAAACTCAATACTTCCTTCAACGGATTTCTTGAGATTTCCAAGACCATCCCAAACAACCGTTTCGCCATTGTTTAATCGGAAGCGTAGTTCCGAAATGGCATCGGTCAGTAATTTGTCTGCTGTTGAATAGCCTACTTCATTTTCTTCTGCGAATGCAGCAATCAGTAAACCATCATTATGAGATAAACGCGCATTGAAAATGATGGTGTTCTTTGGTGGATGAATGCGATTACGCAATTCGTCTAATTCCGCACTAATACGGTCTTTTACAAACCCACCGAAGCTCGGCAACACAACCAACCGTTGGTTGCGAAGTTGCTCATTGATTATATGTCCGAGTTGGTTTGACAACATGTGATTGGAAAGCGACAAAGTAACCGTTTATTAGCAGGAAAAGAAAAAGGAAAAATGAAATTTGGAAAAAGAA
>JBDNJH010000127.1:0-4677 GCA_041687875.1 Flavobacteriales bacterium
CGCGGATTCAGAATAGAGAACGTAAACAGCAAATTCCTCCATTGTCTTTAACTAAAAAAGCACCTCAGAACAGAGATGCTTTCTGTAGCGAGAGGGGGAATTGAACCCCCGACCTCAGGGTTATGAATCCTGCGCTCTAACCATCTGAGCTACCTCGCCATTATTTCAATCTATCCAGAATCCCCGTCCGCCTCAGGCGGATATGAATCCTGCGCTCTAACCATCTGAGCTACCTCGCCATTATTTCAATCTATCTAGAATCCCCGTCCGCCTCAGGCGGATACCTCGCCACTTTTTTGCGGCTGCAAATATAGTGTCCTGTCAGGCAAATACAAATCAATGGAAAACACAGCCGATTAATCTGCAAATCACAAAAAAAGCACCCCCATCAGGAAGTGCTTTTTTAATCAAGTTGGCCCACTAGGGCTCGAACCTAGACTCTTCTGTACCAAAAACAGACGTGTTGCCAGTTACACCATGGGCCAAATTGGGCGGCAAAAATAATAAAATTTAACACTGGTACAAACAACTTTTACAAGCGTTTTCCGGTCTCTTGAAGGTAATATTCCTAAATTCGGCATCGCTAAAAAAACAGCCTGAATGAGCAAGTACAAATTGGTAAATAACGTGACGGGGTGGTTGGTGTTTTTCATCGCATCGTTCGTTTATGTTTCAACAATTGAACCTACCGCAAGCTGGTGGGACTGTGGAGAATACATTTCTGCATCTTACAAATTGATGGTTGGACACGAGCCCGGAGCACCGATGTTTCAATTGTTGGCGCGCTTTTTCTCGCTTTTTGCAGGGGATGATGTGACACAAGTTGCCAAATGGATAAACATTATGTCGGCCTTGGCAAGCGCGTTTACCATCCTTTTCCTGTTTTGGTCCATCACACATTTCGCCAAGAAATTGGTTATTGGAAAAGGTGGCGATGAAAACGATTTCGGGAAGATTCTTGCCGTTATGGGAAGCGGAGTTGTTGGTGCATTGGCGTTCACATTCTCCGATTCGTTCTGGTTTTCGGCTGTTGAGGGCGAGGTTTACGCGCTTTCTTCCATGTTCACCGCAATGGTTTTCTGGGTAATCCTCAAATGGGAAAGCGTGGCAGATGAGCCACACGCAGACAGATACATTGTACTTATAGCCTTGCTATTCGGTATGTCAATCGGAGTTCACCTTTTGAACTTGTTGGCCATTCCTGCTATCACATTCGTGTATTATTTCAAGCGTTTCAAACCAACAACGACTGGATTTTTGACGGCTGGAGTGTTGTCAATTGTCATCTTGGGATTTGTGCAGTACGGCATCATTCCTTACGTAGTGAAAGTGGCTTCGTGGTTCGAGCTTTTGTTTGTGAACACGATGAAATTGCCATTTAATTCGGGTCTTTTCTTCTATCTCATTTTGTTGGCGGTGGCCATTGCTTTCGGGCTGTATTACACCAAAAAGCAGAAAATGGTGACGGCAAATACCGTCATTCTGAGTTTGATGATGTTACTGGTTGGATACTCTACTTACACGCTTACAGTAGTTCGTTCTATGGCGAATCCTCCAATGGATGAGAGTAATCCCGACAACGTTTTTGCTCTTCAATCCTACCTAAATCGTGAACAATATGGCGATCGTCCGTTGTTCTACGGCCCGTTCTTTAACGCTGAATACACAGGAAAGAAAGACGGAGACAAGGTTTATTACCAGGCAGAGCATTCGTATGAGGTTTCTGGCAGAAAATCAATTGCTGAATACGATTCTAAGTTGAGCGGTTTGCTGCCAAGGATGTACAGCAATCAGTCACACCATATAGAAGAGTACAAAAGCTGGTCGGGAGCAAAAGGCGGTAAGTTCAAGCCAACTTTTGGCGAGAACATGGTCTTTCTTTTCAAGTATCAGATTGGGCACATGTATCTGCGTTATTTCATGTGGAATTTCTCCGGTCGCCAGAATGATGTGCAAGGACATGGCGAAATCAACAAGGGAAACTGGATAAGCGGCATTCCATTTATTGATGAAGCTAGATTGGGGCCGCAAGACAATCTTCCTATCTCAATGACCGCCAATAAGGCGCACAACAAGTTTTATATGTTGCCGCTGATTCTCGGATTGATTGGTTTTGTGTTCCAATACTATCGTGATAAGGAAAGCGCCTGGCTGGTTGGTCTGATGTTCCTAATGACGGGTTTGGCAATTGTGTTCTACCTAAACCAATACCCTATTCAGCCACGAGAGCGTGATTACGCCTATGTTGGTTCGTTTTATGCGTTTGCCATGTGGATTGGCTTGGGCGTTGCCGCCATTTATGATGGACTCAAAAACAAGACACCGAAAGTGGTTGCAGCTAGTCTTGCAACCGTGCTTTCACTCTCCGTTCCTGCCGTGATGGCAAAAAATGGTTGGGATGATCATGATCGTTCTGACAGATACGCAGCTCGCGACATTGCTGTAAATTATCTTGAAAGCTGTGCTCCAAACGCGATTTTGTTCACCAATGGTGATAACGACACATTCCCATTGTGGTACGCGCAAGAAGTGGAAGGGGTTAGAACTGATGTTCGCGTGGTGAACTTGTGTCTTTTCAACACCAACTGGTATATCGACCAATTGAGACGTGCAGCTTATGATGCCGCACCCATTCCTTTCACGTTCAGCGAGGAAGATCTTTTGGGAGAAAAACGGCTTCAAATTCCGATTTATGACCGAAAGATTACTGGAAATGTGGAGTTGCGAGAAGTGCTTGATTTTGTTGCGAAAGACGACAAGCAATACATGCTTCAAACGCGTGTTGGCGACTTCAACTATATGCCAACGGGAAATCTTAAAATCACGGTTGATTCTGCTAAAGTGATGAGTACTGGAACTGTGAGGGCAGACCAAGCGGATCGCATTGTGAAAGAGATGACTTGGACATTGAAAGGCTCGTCCATCACCAGAAATCACTTGATGGTGCTTGATCTTATTGCCAACACCAATTGGGAACGACCAATTTATTTTGCGGTTACCGTTGGTGGCGACAATTACCTTGGATTGGAGAAATACTTCCAAATTGAAGGCTTGGCGTATCGCCTTGTGCCAATTGAGCAAAAAACGAAGGACGGGCAAACCGGAGAAGTGAATAACGTAGCGATGTATGAGAATATGGTCAACAAGTTCCAATGGGGAAACATGCACTTGCCGCAGGTTTATCATGGCACAGAAACCGAGCGTATGAGCTTGAATTACCGCAGTATGTATGCCCGATTGGCAAACAGCCTGATTGCAGAAGGAAAGAAGGAAGAGGCAATAAAAACCCTCGACCGCTGTATGGAAGCGATTCCGCATGCATCTATTCCTCTCAATTTCTCAGCTGCTGGAATAGTAGAGGGGTATTATAAAGTAGAGGAGTTTGAAAAAGGAAACGCCATTGCCTTGCAATTGATGGATGTTTACGCTCAGGAGATCGAGTATTACACACGCTTAGATCGAACGCAAGTTTCGCGTTTGGGCAATGAGCCTGAGATTGCGATGTCGGTGCTCCAAAAACTACTGATACTTGCTCGTATTCATAAGCAGGATGAGGTTTTGGCAACGATTGAAGCACGGTTTGATGAGATTGAATCGAAGTATATTCAATCGCCACTTTCGACTAAGTAGTTGATTGGTTTCGTCCGTTCTGGGACTCACGATTTCCTAGACCTAACAGGTTTCAAAAACCTGTTAGGTCTCGATGGGCGGAGTGCCATGGTTTCGACTTGGCTCAACCAAACTAGACGCCCTTCCCTGAGCGAAGTCGAAGGGATTGAAACCCGATAGTCATGTATCTAATTCGTCCACCAAAGGTTTACAGATGGCTTTTTAAGAAAGCCGTTTTTAGGGAAAATCCAGATGCAAAGACGGTCTACTTGACCTTTGACGATGGGCCACACCCAGAAGCAACGCCTTATGTGCTTAGCGTTTTGGAAACACATGGTATCAAGGCCACGTTTTTTGTGCTTGGAAAGAATGTGAATAAGCACCCAAAATTATTCAAGCAATTGAAAGAGAAAGGTCACGGAATCGGTAATCACGGCATGAATCATCTCAACGGTTGGACATCATCAACCAGCAATTTTGTTGACGATGCAATGGAAGGAAAGTTGGTGACGGAATCCAATCTTTTCCGCCCGCCCTACGGTAAATTGACACTTTCTCAATACAGTATTTTATCTCAATCGGAAAAAATAGTGTTCTGGGATGTGATTTCGGGAGACTTTGACACTACAATCAACCCTCAAAAGGTGGTTGATAATGTGCTGAGGAATGTCCGAAACGGCAGCATTATTGTGATGCATGACAGCGAAAAGGCGATGAACAACCTGTCTGGTTCGATGAATGAGATAATCATCGGATTGAAGCAAAAAGGATATGCTTTCGGGGTTTTGCAAGGTTCAAATGAACCCTAATTTTGATTAGTTTAGCGGCAAGAAAACAGAGTGGATAGCTGGCACAAGCATAAAAGAAGAGAAAAAATCAGAAACAACATTATGATTGCCTTGGCAATTATTTTGGTGGTTCTGAATGTTATCGTGTATTTTCTCCCGCTGATCAGCGACCTTTGAACTCTGCCTTTCGCTTCTCAATAAAGGCAGAACCGCCCTCCACAAAATCTTCTGTTTCGCAGCATTCACCAAACTTGTCAATTTCGAATTGCAGGCCGTTCAC
>JBDNJH010000128.1:0-16303 GCA_041687875.1 Flavobacteriales bacterium
AATCAGCATCATTTGCATGGCAAAAACCATCAGTCCGCTGTTCCAAATTCCGTTCTCCCAAAATGTTAGAATCTCGATTCCTCTATCAATTCCCGTGGCTTCTGAAGTTGTTAGAACCAAAACCAAAACCATTGTCACCAAGGTGAGAACTACGGCAATGGTGAAGGGCGCAGGAAGAAGTGTCCGGAATGCTTTCTCGAAGGATGATGATAGGCTCATGCCATCAAATTAACCGAATTTCATTTGATTGATGGCTTCGATGGCGTTTGTCAATCGGTCTTTTTCTTGTCCTTTAATTACCCGATAGTCGGCCCCGATTGTTTTCAGTGCCATTTCGTACAACTTGAATAATTGTAGCAGGTCATTCGGGTTTTCGCGCAACGGATCAGGAGTCCATTCCAGATCCGGGTAGGTGAGAAGATATTTTCGCGGTTGTTGCTTATCAAAGAGGCGTTCAATTTCCTTGTTTCGCTTTTTGTATTTGAATTGATACCAGATCAGCACGACCAGAATATCCGTATCACAAAAAATCAGTCCATTCGCTGCATCAATTATCCGGTTTTCTAGTTCGAGTTGTTTCTGGGCTATTATCAGCAGGTCGCTTTCTTGGTACTGTCCCTTTTTTGCAGTCAGAAATTCCCGTGCAAATTCAGGAACGGCAATCCCGCTGAAATGAGTTGCTAACTGCAGACTGAGTTCAGATTTGCCCGTGCTTTCCGGGCCTACGATGGCAAAAATCTCCTTTCCTTCTTCCATTGTTTGTGCCAGCTCAAAAATCCTACAACCGCCAAAAGCGTGTATTCCGCATACAATCCTGCCGTTGGCTCCAGTCCACGGCTCCAATATAAATAGATGTTGAATGCGTCTATCACAATCCAGTAAATCCAGTTGGAAAGAATTTTCCGTGTTACCATGAATGTGGCAATGAGACTGAATGAAGTTGTGAACGCATCCAAATACGGCATGGCAGAATTGAAGATCAACTCAAACCCCTTGCCCAGTACGACTGCCAATACAAGTCCTAAAACAATGACCTGAACGTGATGCTTTGTTCGCCATTCGGCAATTTTGAGCAGCTCATCTTTTCGTTTTCCAAAAGTCCATTGCCACCAACCGTAAATGGCCATTCCAACATAAAAAAGGCTGATGAAGGCTTCGCCAATAAGGTTGGCTGAAAAGGTCAAATAAACGTAAATGCCTGAACTAACGAAAGCCGGATACCAGCACCACACGCTCTCTTTTGTAGCTAGAATTACATACAGAATTGCCAAAATGATGGCCGAATATTCCAGAATGGAACTTAAGTCCATTGGCTCGAATCCCAGCGGTCGGGCGGCAAATGACTGTTGATGATCTTTGAAACTGCTGCAATTGGAATTCCCGATTCCATTGATGGTTTGAGCGATTTGGTGTAAGCCGCCATTACATCATCATATTCTCCAAAAACTTGCGTGCTTACTCCGTTGGTAATGACTTCGATGCTCTCACACTTGTTCAATCTCCGAAGGAAATCTTTTACAGCCTCCTTGTATCCATCGGCCAACGGATACATCGTTATTTCTAGTGTGACTTTCATGATTAAAATAGTATAGTAAGTTATTTGTTATTAAGGGATGGATTGTAATCGTATTCTATAACTCAAACAAGACCTAGCGAGATGAAGCTTCTGATCTAAAAATCAAACATATAAGGTTTTGGAAACCTAGTAGGTCTGCCAACCCAATAACCAATTAAAATTTAGCACTCGCCAACTCTTGCAGCAGCGAGCTGTTTTTTTCGATGGCATTGCCAACAACAACAACTGTTGCTCCAGCTTCGAAACGCTCACGAGCCATTTCTGGAGTTCGCAATCCACCACCAACAATAATTGGAACATCAACATGGTCTGAAACCCGCTTAATCATGCTGGTAGAAACCGCATTTTGTGCTCCCGAACCGCCATCCATAAAGATGGTTTTCAATCCCAGCATTTCGCCTGCCATGGCTGTGCACGCTGCAATATCATCCTTATCGTGTGGTAATGGATTCGTATTGCTCATGTAAGAAGCCGTAGTTGGTCTTCCGCTGTCAATTAGCATGTAACCAGTTGGAATAATTTCCAACCCACTATTCTTCAAATGTGGAGCTGCAACCACATGTTTGCCTATCAACATCTCAGCATTTCTGCCTGAAATAACTGAAAGCAACAGGATTGCATCTGCATTCGGAACCACTTGCATATTGTCTCCAGGGAAAAGAACAACTGGAATATCACTGTTGGCTTTAATTATATGAACACAATCGAAAAGCGAATTACTCACGAGCAGACTTCCTCCCACAAAAAACAGGTCAACGCCAGCATTTATAGCGGAAACTACAGTGCGCTCCAACTCATTTCCGCCTGTTTTATCAGGGTCTATAAGTAGAGAAAACAACTTTCGTTGTTCCTGTTTAGCCTGTAATAGATGGTTTAGCACGTTCATCTTTCGGGTTGCAAACTTAATGAATGCACGTGGTTTAACGTCTTTTTTTGGTTGAGGATTCGATACTCAACCCAAAACTTTCAACTTGATATGATTCTCTATTGCGTTGCAGCAACCATCTTTTCATCGCCCCGTTTATAAAACTGGTCGAATGGTGTTTGGATTGATTTGCATAACCTGCAACCAATGCCGAACTTGCACCACGTTTTTCGGCCAAATGAAATTAAAGTAGAGATACAGTTGAATCTAGGTTACAAGGCATCCCTTTTCTTTATCACCCTTTTGCTGCCGATATTCAGCTTCGGTCAAACCTGCACTGGATTAGGAAGCCAGCAGTTTTCTGACATCATTCATGTTTCGGTAACTGGAACATCCACAAGTGTGGGCACAGCAGCAGATCCTGTTGATCTTTTAACTGGAATGGGAATGCTTGGCGGAAATGCCGATAAGATTTATCTACAAGGCGGAACGTATGTACTCACAGCCCCGCTCATCATTCCAAATAATGCACAGTTGATTGGAGGATTCAACGCTGGTTGGATTAAGGATAACGGTGCTGTTTCCACACTTTTTAGAGACCCTGCCAATCCGCAGATGGGGCCACCAAGATTAATTGCAGTTGAGTGTATTGGAAAGTCGAATTTCCGACTTCAAGACCTCACTATTCGAACATCTAATGCGCTGGGTCAAGGGGTTTCAACCTATGGCGTTTACCTCAATAATTGTGCTGATTACCAATTGGTAAGATGCAGAATTGTGTCCGGAAATGGAGGAAATGGCGTGCCAGGAACTCCTGGTGGTGCGGGGCCCGCAGGTGCAGTTGGTGATGGCGGCCAACCCGGAGAGGAGGATTCGAGCGGAAACCGACAAGGCGGAGCTGGAGCCTGCTGCTCATTTGCTGGAAGTAATAGAGGCGGAGATGGTGGTGATGGCGGAGAACGCGGAACCTATCAATTTCCTGCTGGTGGACAAGCCTTTCCGGGTTACAACGGAGGCGGTGGTCAAGGTCCAACCTCAGGCTATGGCGGAACAGGTGGTCAGGAATTATTCACCGCTGTTATTTCAACTCAATGTGATAGAACTCCTGCCAACGATGGAGAATTTGGGGCTGATGGAGGCACTGGTATACTTGGTCTGCCTGGCGTTCCAGGAGCATTTTCGTATGGTGGTGGATATTTTACGCCAGGTGCCGGAACGTCAGGACTAATAGGTGGAAACGCTTCTGGTGGCGGAGGCGGAGGCGGAGGCGGTTCTCAAGGAGGAATCGTTTGGATTGCCATTCCAGATATTCCACCTTTTATTTCGGCAGACACAATTCCTCCTAACAGTAATGGTACTGGCGCTCGAGGTGCTGGAGGAGGCGAAGGTGGAGGTGGCGGCCTCGGTGGAGGTGGAGGCCAAGGAGCTGGTGGTTCCTTTGGAGTTTTTGTGTGGAATAATGGATTTAACGGTGTGATGAAAGATTGTCAACTGCTTTCAGGATTGGCAGGTTTTGGAGGTCCAGGTGGAGCTGGAGGAACTGGTGGTCAGGGTGGAGCCGGTGGAGAGGGCGGTTCGCTTTTTATTGCTTGCGATATTGGTGCAGGTGGTAATGGAGGTCGTGGTGGAAACGGGGGAAATGGTGGTCAAGGCGGACTTGGCTCAAACGGAATATCAGAACAATTATATCAACATCCGAATGGGCAAGGAATGGTACTTCAGAATATTTATGGGCTTTCGCAACCTGTGGTAAACGTAGAGTTTGGTGGCTGTACCAATGCGCCAGTAACATTTTCAACAGATGCCACTGGCACGCTCCAATGGTTTTTCGGTTCTGGTTCTACCCCATCAGCCGCCTTCGGGCAAACTGCCGTTGCAAGCTTCTCAACGCCCGGATTCAAAACATTCACCCTTGTGGTAAATGGAATCGCCTTTACGTATACAGATTTCGTTGATATTCATGCAGTTGTTCCAGCGTTAGACCCACAGATTCAAACTGGCCCAACTCAACTTTGCGAAGGTGACATTGCTGATTTCAACAGTTCTATTTCGGCCAACAATTACATCTGGACGTTGAACAATGTGGTGGGTGATACGGTGGTTTACAATGGCTCTAATTATTTCAATCTTTTAGGAGTTGTTTTCGATTCGGCAGGTGTTTATCAGCTTACACTTACTACTGAAACGGAATGCTGTGGGCAGTCCTTTACGGATACGATAATGATTGTAGTTGACTCAATCATTTTACCAGCAACGGCTATCCAGACCGAATTTGCGGACACAACGAATACTGTTTGCGAACAGACACAAGTTACCTTTACGGCTACTGCACAAAATGTTGGGTCAACTCCAACCTATACGTGGCAGATAAACGGAAATCCAACTGGCGGAAATGCGCCAGTTTTCACCACCAATCAGCTGCAAAATGGCGATGAGGTTACACTTGAAGTGACATCTTCTTTGGGTTGCGCAACAGGCGAAACCGCCATGTCTAACGCCATTACCATCAATGTAATACCACCTCCTGAGATTACGTGTCAGGCAGATTCATTCCTTTCAAACGAACCTACTTATTTTCAAGTGGCAGTAACAACTGGAGGCCTCGCGCCATTCGAATATTTTTGGTCGTTTGGAGATGGTTCGTTAGGTTTTGGTGAAACGGTGGAACACATCTATCAGAATGCTGGAGTGTACACGGCAACAGTTAATGTTTTTGATTCACTCGGATGTAGCGTTTCGTGCCAAACATTCATGACCATTTCTCCAAGTCTTTCTGCGGCATTTGTGGCGGATACAGTGGTTGGTTGTGCTCCGTTTGAAGTGCAGTTCAGCAATCTGAGTCAGAATGCTGTTACCAACTATTGGGATTTTGGAGATGGAAACGGATCCACTCAGATAAGTCCATTACATACTTATGCCACAGCTGGAACGTATGACGTTGGACTTTGGGTTTTTGCTGGAAACGGTAATGATTCTGTGGCCGTGTTCAGTCAAATAGTAGTTAATCCAACTCCGGTTGCTAATTTCCAGAGTTATGAACTCAATTCTTCAACGGGCAGCGATTCAGTTCAATTTGCAGATAATTCCCTCTTTGCAGATAGTTGGTTGTGGGATTTTGGTGATCCGTCTTCGGGTGCCAACAATTCGAGCACGGAACAAAACCCGCTGCACGTCTTTCAATCTAATGGTTCTTATAATGTATCGCTCACGGTTACCAATTCTTACGGATGCTCTAACAGCATTACCGTACCCTCAAAAGTAAATGTTGGAATAAATGATCTGACATTCGATTTGCAATCAACTTTGTATCCAAATCCAGCTTCAGATTGGATTGAGTTGGCCGTTTTTTCAGAAGTTAATAGGAAGATTGAAATTCGGGTCGTTGATGTCGCAGGAAGTACGGTTCATACCAATCAACTTAACTTATTTTCAGGCTTAAACCGAAATAGAATTTATGTTACGCAACTCGCAGAAGGGGCATACGTTCTTACGATGCGCGCTGAAAAGGTTGAACGTTCTCTTCCTTTTGTTGTTACCAAAAGATGAATTTCAAGAGCCGATACGTAGTTGCTTTCCTTTTTATGCTGATTGCAGGATTCAGTCAGGCGCAGGAATGCAACATTATCTATGTATCTTCAAACGGTTCTGGTAGCGGAACTCAAGCCGGCCCAACTAATTTATTGAACGCCTTGACGTTGGTTTCGCCCGGAGTCGATCACATCCGTATGGCTGTAGGCACATACAATATTTCAAGCACCATTAATCTTATTGGAGGAGTAACCATTGAGGGCGGATTTGATCCAACAACTTGGATTAAATCCAATAATACTCCAACACTTATTCGTAGAGATAATACAAACGTATCACCTTCGCCAGACAGAATTGTTGCCATTTCTGCTGTTGGATTGACGGATTTTCATCTTCATGACCTCTCTGTCCGTGTCGATGATGCAGGCGGAACGGGAATTACAACGTATGGAATTCATATTGATGGCTGTTCTAATTACTCCTTGAGCAGAATAAGGTCAACTGCAGGGAATGGCTCCAATGGAATTAATGGAGGTGCAGGTGTTGATGGCGTTTTTGGTGTTGATGGAGGTATTGGACAAGACGGGAATGACTGTGGCGATGGAAATTATGCCGCAGGTGGCGGTGGTAGTTCGTGGGGAGGA
This sequence comes from Flavobacteriales bacterium, assembly GCA_041687875.1. Taxonomy (GTDB): domain Bacteria; phylum Bacteroidota; class Bacteroidia; order UBA10329; family UBA10329; genus UBA10329. Next base: position 6,614 of record JBDNJH010000128.1, read on the forward strand.
GGTCTTTCTGCTGGTGGCGGTGGAGGAGATGGCGGGCCAGAAGGAGCAGCTGCTAATTTTTGGCCTCCTTGGAATATAAATTTTGGAGAAGGTTATGATGGACAGCCTGGGCAAATTGGATCAGGTCCCAACCCAGGTAATGGTGGCCCCGGTGGCCCCTGGTGGGAAAATGCAACACCAAGCCCGTGTGTTTGGCTGATTGGTTCTTGCACTGCTGGCGGAAATAATTTTGGTCAGAATGGCGTAGATGCCGCTCCACCCGGTGCTGATGGTGCTGACGGTATTGACGGAATTCCCACACACTTGGGTGGGTTTTTTGTTCCAGGAGATGGAATTGATGGTGAAGATGGCGTACATGGTGGCGGTGGCGGTGGCGGTGGCGGAAGCGGCTCCCACGGTGGCGCACTTTTCGGAAATAACGGGTCTGGTCCGGGAGGCGGAGGCGGAGGCGAAGGAGGTCAAGGTGGAACTGGAGCAGCGGGTGGCTCAGGTGGTGGCGGTTCGTTCGGACTTTACATTTCAAACAATGGGTCTGGTGGCGTTCTGAATGATTGTGTCCTCAATTCAGGATTACCTGGATTAGGAGGAATTGGTGGCTTTCCGGGAGGATTGGGAGGACAAGGCGGGCTTGGTGGCTGGGGCGGACAAGGTTGCGGTCGAGGAGGGCAAGGTGGAGATGGAAGCGCAGGTGGCGATGGCGGCAATGGTGGAAACGGTTCTCCCGGAGTTAGTCAGCCTTTGTACGAAGAGCCAACAGGAATTCAGACCGTTCAAACCAATTTAGCCGCCAATGTGGAGCCTAATATTACGCTCGAAACAACAGGATGCACCTTCTCAGACATCTACTACTCAACCAACTCAAGCGGTATCATCGAATGGTTTTATGAAGGAAGTACTGTTCCAGTTAACACGGTTGGACAAAGCACATTGGCTCAATACACTGGAATGGGCGCGTTTGACCTCACCATGGTATCAAACGGAGTTCCCTATTTCTTATCCGAATTTGTAAACATCTTTACTGACGGAACTCCTTATCTGCCTACAATTCAAGCGGCAGACACCATCTGTCCAGGAGATGTTGTGAACTTTTCTGCCACGTGGCCAATCAGTTTCAATGTGCAAGGTTATCGTTGGAATTTCGGAGACCCATCAACAGGTGCGGCCAATACAAGTTCTCAGGGAGCACCTTCACATACATACGCCAATGTGGGTACGTACATGGTTACACTTCAAACCGAATCTCCTTGTTGTGGTTGGGCCAAGATTGACACGCATTATGTAGTGGTAATGCCCGTTGTTACCCCGGAAGTTTTCATCACGGCCACATCAACAGAAATATGCGAAGGAGAATCCATCACGCTTGGTGCCATTCCTTACGCTGGTGGTTCCAACCCAACATTTGAATGGTTTCAGAATGGAGTGAGCGGTGGAACAGGGTCGTCTTTTACTCCTAATTTCATTAACAATGGAGATCAAATTCGGGTTAGAATGACAAGTTCTTACCCATGTCCAGTTACACCTACTGTTAACTCTGAAACGATTACGGTGATTGTTCATCCAACCCCAGTGGTCGATTGCAGTAATGTAACGGCCAGTTATTTGGGAGCAAACACAGGCTTCAATGCGGTTGTTTCGGTTGGCACGGCTCCGTACGAATTCTTCTGGCAATTTGGAGATGGTGGTTCTGCCACAACGCAAAATCCAACGCATCTTTTTGGAGGTACGGGTGTTTACAATGCGAGCGTAGAGGTTATTGACACATTCGGTTGTTCGGCCATTTGCAATGTGCCAGTAGATATTGTTTTGCCTCCTTACGTTTATACTGGTTTTACCTATACCGTAAACGCGCAGTGCGGTTCAACAACGGTTCAGTTTACAGATACCAGTTTTGGTAATCCGATAGAATGGCTCTGGGATTTTGGTGATGGGGGGCTTTCCGATCAGCAGAATCCAAGTTATACTTATACAGATGGCGGTCCTTACACCATCACACTCACAGCATCAAATGGAATTTTCGCAGATACATTGGTTGTTCCCAATATGACTGAGCCTTTGCTTGTTCCAACTGCCGAAATAATGGTGTTGGAGACAGAAATATGCGATTCCATGGATCTTCGGTTCTACGATAATTCTGTTAATGCCTCAATTTGGGAATGGGATTTTGGTGATGTTAATTCTGGGCCAGAGGCCAATACAAGTAATCTTCAAAACCCATATCACACCTTTAACATTCCTGGAGCGTATGTGGTCAATCTCACCGTTTATTCAGAAGATCAGTGTTCTGCCGTTGCAACTCCCGTAACTATTACCGTTCATCGGTCTCCGGTTGCAGGAATGTGGGTTGATACAAATGTTGTCTGTTCTGAATTGCCGATATCTTTTAACGACAGTTCTAAGGCTGATATAGACATCACCAATTGGTCTTATCATTTCAGCGATAAGGACACCACCATTGAGGTAAATGGCAGCGTGGTTGATATTATCGAATACACATTTGATGAAGCAGGTTGGTACGTGGTGACACAACATGTGGTAAATAGAATCACAGGCTGTGAAGATTCTACCAAGTTGTTTATGGAAGTAAGAGGGCATCCGGTTGCAGATTTTTATCCAGATAGCGTGGCTTTGCAATTGCCCGATACAACCATGGAATTTTGGAATACGAGTTATAATGTTGTGCCTGATTCTTCTTATTGGGATTTCGGAAATGGCTACACGGTAGATAATCAATATGATGCCGTTGGCGTTTTTCAAGATTCTGGACTGTTTGATGTTCAGTTAATCGTCATGCGAGAGATTGGTTGCCCCGATACGATTGTTATTCCTTACAGAGTTTGGGAGCAGGAAACCTTCTTTATTCAGACCGCCTTTACTCCGAATGGAGATGGAACGAACGATGTGTTCGAAATCAGGCAGAAAGGAATTACCGAATGGCATTTGCAGATTTATGACCGCTGGGGAAAACTGCAATGGGAAACCTTTGATGTAACCGATTTTTGGGATGGCACGCAAATGAAATCCGGGAAAATCCTACCCCAAGGAGCCTATTCCTACCAGATAGATCTTACTTGGTACACAGGGAAAGGGTTTAATAAAATGGGCACAATCACCCTTTTTAGATAGCAACACGATGAGGGATACGCTCATCATTTCCACTCTTTTTTTTACCGGACAGTTTGCGTTTGCACAACCCATTCTCACAGAGGTTGCTCAGTCGGCTGGGGTAACGCACCATGCAATTATGTGCAGTTTTCAGATGCCGGCACAAGGTGGTGCCGCTTGGTTTGATTACAACAATGATGGCTGGTATGACCTCTATCTCACGGGCGGAAGAGTGGCAGATGCGCTTTTTCGCAACAATGGAGACGGAACATTCACGGATAAAACGGTTGATGCTGGCATAAATAGCATCGGAAATGTTTTTTCTGATGGAGTTACAACTGGAGATGTCAATCGGGATGGTTGGGATGATATTCTTGTTACCACATTCAAAACCGCTGGCAATTACCTTTTTCTGAATAATGGTGATGGAACCTTTTCGGTTCAACCCAATTGGGCTGGTGCTCAGGATACTGCAAATAGCTTCTCTGCCACATTTGCAGACCTCAACATGGATGGATGGCTGGATTTGTACGTATGCAATTGGTCTAGAAACATGCAGGTCACCATCAATGGACCTAATGTTTCTGTCGATTCGGAAGCCAATTATTATTATGAAAACAATGGCGATGGCACATTTACAGAAAGGGCAGAAGATCTTGGTTTGGATGATCCGCTAGGTTGTGCGTTGGGAGTTATGGTGACAGATTTTGATAACGACCACGACCCCGACCTTTTTGTAGCCAACGACTTCGGATTCTTCATTGGAAATACTCCGAATAGAATGTTTAGGAATGATTTTCCACAGGAAAGCTTTGTGGAAGTCAGTAATGATTTGGGGCTTGATATCGGTATGAATGGAATGGGCGTAGCAAAGACCGATGTGAATGGCGATGGTGTGTTCGACTACTATACCACCGATATTTTTGATGATAAATTGATGGTTAGTTCGCTTTCGGGTTATGAAGATGAACTTATTGACCGTGGATTGAAGAACGATTCTGTTTGGTTGCAAGACTTCTCCAACAAGCACTGGAAGGTTGGTTGGGGCACAGGTTTTCTCGATATTGATAACGATATGGATGAAGACCTGATGACCGCAAACGGATCATTGAGATACGACTATCCATGGCCATCGTTAGATTCGAACAAGTTGTTTCTTAATGATGGAAACGGTGAATTCGTGGATATTTCGCTAGCAACAGGAGTGGCCGATACCTACGTTTCTCGCGCTTTGGCCTATTGCGATTATGACCTTGATGGCGATTTGGATATATTCATCGGCATTACCGATTCAATAGGTGGAATGACCAACAGTTTTCTCTACAGGAATGATTCGCCTCCGCAGAATTGGCTAGAGGTGAAAGCTGTGGGAGTTCAGAACAATACAAATGGAATTGGCGCGAAGGTGGTTGTCTATATAAATGGGCAATCTCAAATGCGGGAGATTGGAGGGCAAAGCAGTTTCAATTCGCAGCATTGGCATGTGGCGCATTTCGGTCTGGGGAATAATCAAACGGTTGATTCGCTTCAAGTGATATGGTATGGAGGATCAATTGACCGCTATTATGATTTGACCGCAAATCAATTTATGGAAGTGATTGAAGGACAAGGTTTGATTACAGGAATCGGTGGAATAAATGACACGGATGTTCAGGTTCATCCTAATCCATTTTCGAACGAAATCATTATTTCAGGATCGTCTGTGCTAAAGCTTGAATTGTTTGATGCCAAGGGAGGTCTTGTTTACAGTTTATCAGAGAAGATTGGAGCAACCACGACATTTGATACATCGCAACTAACTGCAGGAAAATATCTACTGCGGATTGAACTAATGAATGGTCAATCTGTTAGCCGAAAGGTGATAAAGGAATAAGGTCGAATTGCTTAGGTCTAAGCTATAATGTACCTTTGCGCCCGCCTAAATGAGAAAACATATATAAATGAGCAATACAACAGAACAATTGAAGTACAAGGTAAAAGACATATCACTGGCCGCTTGGGGTCGCAAGGAAATGAAACTTGCTGAGGCAGAAATGCCAGGTCTTATGTCATTGAGAGAAGAATTCGGAGCAAGCCAACCGTTGAAAGGAGCTCGCATAGCAGGATGTCTTCACATGACCATTCAAACAGCGGTTCTTATCGAGACTTTGACTGCATTAGGTGCAGACGTTACTTGGTCTTCTTGCAACATTTTTTCAACTCAAGATCATGCTGCCGCTGCCATTGCTGCTGCTGGCATTCCAGTTTTTGCTTGGAAAGGAATGAATGAGACTGAATTTGATTGGTGTATTGAGCAAACACTTTTCGCTTTCGAAGGTGGCGAGCCATTAAACATGATTTTGGATGATGGAGGTGACTTGACGAACATGGTTTTAGACCGATTCCCAGAATTGGCAAAAGGGATTAAAGGAATTTCTGAGGAAACTACTACTGGAGTTCACAGATTATACGAGCGCGTGAAGGCTGGAACGCTTCCAATGCCAGCCATCAACATCAACGACTCAGTTACCAAGTCTAAGTTTGACAACAAGTATGGTTGCAAAGAATCGTTGGTAGATGCCATCCGAAGAGCAACTGATGTAATGATGGCAGGTAAAGTGGCTGTTGTTGCAGGATACGGAGATGTTGGTAAAGGTTCTGCAGCTTCACTTCGTGGTGCTGGAGTTCGTGTGATTGTTACTGAGATTGACCCAATTTGTGCGTTGTAAGCTGCCATGGACGGATTTGAGGTTAAGCCAATGGCAACTGCTATTCCACGTGCTGATATTGTTGTTACTGCAACAGGAAACAAAGACATCATCAAAGGAGAGCATTTCAAAGCGATGCATGACAAGACCATCGTTTGCAACATCGGTCACTTCGATAATGAGATTGACATGGCTTGGTTGAACAAGAATTACGGTTCTACAAAAGATGAAATCAAGCCTCAGGTTGATGTTTACAACATTGATGGCAACGACATCATCGTTCTTGCTGAAGGCCGATTGGTGAACCTTGGATGTGCTACTGGTCATCCATCATTCGTGATGTCAAACTCATTCACCAACCAAACGTTGGCGCAATTGGAGCTTTGGACAAATGCTAAGGCTTACAACAATGACGTTTACATGCTTCCAAAGCATTTGGATGAAAAAGTTGCTCGTTTGCACCTAGCTAAGATTGGAGTTGAGTTGGAAGAACTTACAGAAGATCAAGCTAAGTACATTGGTGTAACGGTTGATGGCCCATACAAGCCAGAGTATTACAGATACTAATAGCCCCTCCAACTCCCCAAAGGGGAGAGCTGTCACGTTAATCAGAGATTTGGATTTACGCCAAACGGAGGGCTTTATTTATTCCATTCATGCACGAATTTCCCCCTTTGGGGGTCAGGGGGCTTAATAGTAAGAAGCGATGAGTTTAGATTATGAGATGGAGTACAATACGGCCCGCGAGGAGATGAAAATCCCCGAGTATGGTCGTAATATTCAAAAGATGATTGAGTTCGCCAAGACATTGGAGGACAAGAATGAACGGAACAAGGCTGCCAATTCCATTATCAAAGTAATGGGACAGGTAAACCCTGCTTTGAAAGGAAACGAAGATTTGACTCATAAGATATGGGATCACATGTTCATCATTTCTGGGTTCGATTTTGACGTTGATTCTCCATTCCCAAAGCCACTCAAAGAAGATTTTGAGAAAGGGCCAGATAGAATTCCGTATCCTGAAAATGAGATTGCTTTCCGTCATTATGGAAGGATTTTGGAGCAGATGATTAAGACCGTTGCTGCAGAAGAGAACGAGGAGGAGCGATTGAAAATGGGTGTTGGCGTTGCCAATATCATGAAGCGCTCTTATTTGAACTGGAACCGCGATTCGGTGGAGAACCGTGTCATTATCAAGAATTTGAGAGACATGTCTGATGGGAAGATTAATCTTCCTGAAGACACGGAGCTTGCTCATTCACGAGATCTTATCGATACAACGCAACAACCGAGCAATACTCAGAATCGTCAACGAAAAGGCGGTGCTCGTACAGGCGGCAAGCGCAAGAAAAACAACACAGGTAGAAGAAATCCCAGAAATTAATTATCCGTTTTCGCACCCAAAATTAGCAGAACGCGTCATGCTGAACTTGTTTCAGCATCTTTCATAGACCCGTATCCGCCTGAGGCGGACAGGGTGACGCTATCCTCCGAAGTGGGTAGAATGGACAACCAACGGAAAATCATATAACAGAAACTGAGCATGGCATCATTCGAGATCATTGGAGGAAACAAACTGAAAGGAGAATTGGTTCCTCAAGGAGCCAAGAATGAAGCTTTACAAATACTGTGTGCGGTTCTTCTCACATCAGAAAAGGTCACTATTTCAAACATTCCCAACATTCGGGATGTGAATAAGCTTATTGATTTGCTTCGCGATTTAGGCGTGAAGGTCAATCAGCTTGCGGAAGATACGTACGAGTTTCAGGCAGATAATGTCAACCTCGAGCATCTTTATTCGGATGACTACAAGAAAAAGGGAGGCGGACTTCGCGGATCAATCATGATTGTTGGGCCAATGTTGGGTCGTTTCGGTAAAGGATATATTCCGCAGCCTGGAGGAGACAAGATTGGAAGAAGAAGGCTGGATACGCACTTTATCGGATTTCAGAAACTTGGTGCCAAGTTTGAATACAACGCAGAGGAACAATTCTATAAGGTAGAGGCCAGCAATTTGCAAGGTTGCTACATGTTGCTTGACGAAGCTTCGGTAACAGGAACTGCCAATGTGGTGATGGCTGCCGTGCTTGCCAAAGGACGCACCACTATTTACAATGCCGCTTGCGAACCATATCTGCAGCAGCTTTGTAAGATGCTAAACCGAATGGGCGCAAACATTTCGGGTATCGGTTCAAACATGCTTATCGTTGATGGCGTTGAATCATTGGGAGGAACAGCGCATCGCTGCTTGCCAGATATGATTGAGATTGGTTCGTTTATCGGTTTGGCGGCTATGACCAAATCGGAGATTACCATTAAGAATGTGAGTTACCCTGATTTGGGAATCATCCCAACCATTTTTAGCAAACTCGGAATTCAGATGGAGCTTAGAGGGGATGACATTTACATTCCATCGCAAGAGCATTACGAGATTGAATCGTTTATTGATGGTTCTATTTTGACCATTGCTGATGCACCTTGGCCTGGGTTTACGCCAGATTTGTTGAGTATTGTGCTTGTAGTGGCTACGCAAGCCAGAGGGAGCGTGCTCATTCATCAGAAGATGTTTGAAAGCCGTCTGTTCTTTGTAGATAAGCTGATTGATATGGGTGCCAAAATCATTCTCTGCGATCCGCACCGTGCCACAGTTATTGGTATGGATCATCAGGTGGAATTGAGAGGAATTCAAATGACCAGCCCAGACATTCGTGCTGGAGTTTCGTTGCTAATTGCGGCCCTTTCTGCCGATGGTAAGAGCTTGATTCACAATATTGAACAGATAGACCGTGGGTATCAGGACATTGATGTCAGGCTGAATGCGATTGGGGCAGATATTAGGAGGCTTTAGAAGATGAGGGAATTAGGTGATTAGTAGTTTAGCTAATTAGGAGATGGGTGATTTCTACTTACTTCTGCTGGTAGAAAATTGCGTCATGCTGAACTTGTTTCAGCATCTAATTAGACCCTGAAACAAGTTCAGGGTGACATCTATCAAGGGTTTGTTTGAAATGAAAGATTGTCCAACTGGTACAGTTCTTGCCTTCAACGCCTGTCAGTCAACCGACCAGAGAAATTAAAGGCTGATATTAACTTTGCACAAAATTTAGATATGAAAAGGATAGGATTTATTGTTGCTTTCGGATTGCTCACAATTGGTCAGACTGCCTTTGCAGGTGGTGGCAATGGTGATAAAACCGAAATACAGGATAAGAAAATAGGATTGAACATCGGTGATGTTGCACCAGATCTTAAGTTCAAGAACCCAGATGGAAAAGAAGTAAGTCTTGCTTCGCTTCGCGGAAAGGTTGTCTTGATTGACTTCTGGGCTTCATGGTGCAGACCATGCCGTATTGAGAATCCGAATGTGGTTTCAGCCTATACTAAGTTTAAAACGGCCAGTTTCAAGTCTGCAAAAGGATTTGAAGTTTATGGCGTTTCGTTGGATAAGAGCCAAGATGCATGGGTTGGTGCCATCAAGCAGGATGGATTGAATTGGACTAACGTAAGTGACCTTGGTGGTTGGAACAGCGCTGGTGCTGCCACGTATGGCGTACGTTCTATTCCGGGAAACTTCCTACTTGATGAGAATGGCGTTATTATCGCTAAGAATTTGAGAGGCGCCAATTTGCACGCAGAGTTGCAGAAGTTGGTGAAGTAGGGGCCTCCCGATAATAGAACACAGATTACACAGATCGGACTGATCTACACTGATTAAATTGAAAACCGTTTCAACGATACGTTGGGGCGGTTTTTTGTTTTGGGGGATTTGGAAGAGGGTGAAGGTTCTTCGGATTTCTCGGGATGAATTTTGGAGAATGATGGAGTCCCTTCGGTGATCTCTGGGTGAGCTTTGGATGGTGGTGGGGGTCCTTCGGAAAGCTCAGGATAAACTTTGGATTAC
>JBDNJH010000129.1:0-2556 GCA_041687875.1 Flavobacteriales bacterium
AAGACTGACCTCAACGGCTACGAGGAATGGCGTAACTATTACGGAGATGATTATGCAGAACAGGCCGAATCGATGGAAATTGGCCCCGATGGGAATATCGTCATTGCCGGTCTTTCTGAAAGGGTCGGACTGGCCTATCAAGCCTATCTCATCAAACTAACAATTGATGGAGATACCATTTGGACGCATCATTACGGAGGAACAAATTGGGATTTGGCACGGCAAGTGATGCCACTGGCAGATGGTGGCTATGCGCTATTCGGTCAGACCTATAGTTATGGTGCTGGCGGAGGCGATTTCTACTTGCTTCGTCTCAATTCGGAAGGAGATACGCTTTGGACAAAAACCTATGGTGGAACAGGATTGGAAAGTGGAGAATCGTTCTCCCTTACGAACGAAGGTGGTTTTTACCTCACGGGATATACCGAAAGCTTCGGTGCTGGTAAAAAGGATGTGTATGTGGTGAAAACCGATGCCTTTGGCGATACTATTTGGACGCGTACTTACGGTGGACCGGAAGACGAATTTGCCTATGGTTCGTGTACGAGCAGCGATGGCGGTGTCATCACAGTCGGAGGCAGTTTTAGCAATACGCCTGATGAAGGTGATTTCATGATGAGGAAAGCAGACGAGAACGGAGTGGAGCTATACACCCGGATTGAAGACGGAAGTGCAGATGAATATTGGTTGGATGTATTTATCGACAATCAAGGCAGCGTTGTTGTTGCTGGCTATGTCGAAGACAGCGGTTTCGGTAAAGAAGATGTTAGGTTGATGCGCGTGGTTGAGACTGGTACCAATTTCAGTTTTAACGGAATGGGCGTTACCCACGGAAGTGCGGAGAATGACCGTCTTTTCGACATCAAGCAGACTTCTGATAATGGCTATGTGGCCGTTGGTGTAACGGGTGGATTCTTAGACCGATTTGATGATGTTTATCTCCTAAAAGTGAATAACATAGGAGAAACTCTTGGCCCAGAACTCGGCATTGATGAGATTGTATTGGAAGGAACTTCCTTTGAAGTGGCAGTTGGCCCGAATCCTTATTCAAATGCAGTGCCGACCCTCTATATCCGCAATTATCTTGAACTCGTACCCAAACTGAATGCCCCAATCGAGTTCCGATTGTTCAATAACGTGGGGCAGGTGGTTTATACCTCAATAATTCAGCGCGATGCCACTCGATTGAATCAACTCAATGTGGTTGAAGGCGTGTATTTCTATCAGATGGTAAGCGGAGCAAGTGTGCTCGCAACTGGGAAGGTTGTGCGGATTCTGTAGTTGGCGACAGAAACAGCTTAGTTGCTCAATTTCACCTCTACCATACGTTCACTACCTCTATTAGCTGTTATTGACACAAACAGGCTAGTGCCTATCTGAACAGAGCGACCAATAGGGTCGACTGTCGCACCGACTTCTTTAGGTGTCCAAGCCAGTTGTCGGATAATGTTGCCTTCATCTTGCCTATCACAAACGGCAATCGTAGTAACCTGGTCTCTAATATTTGAAAATTGTTCGAAGATGTAAATCTTCTCTCTATCCCAAGTCGGATCTGTATGCTTCTTTTCATCGTTAAAGAGGAAGTACAGATACCTGTCTGTTTGCCCCATTGAGAAACCTACATATTGATTGCCAATTCCATTTTGCGCAACCATAACCTTTTTCATCCAACGAGCATTTCCTTTTGAGTCGATGTCTATTAAAACAATATTTCCAATGGTTCGATGTGCAGAGCTGTTCTGGGCAACAAGTGTTAAACCACCCTCATTGTTCAGTGCAATGTCCTTCAATATCAACGAACTGAAACCTGTTGGTTTTCCTTTGGCCAATTCCCTGTCATAATCCTTGATTTCCTCCACTGCCCACCAATTTTTGATAAACTCATCAGGGAACTTACTTAGGCTGATGGGGGCTTTCCCTTCTTCAAAATCGAGTAGTCCGAAAAAGAAGCCATTCTGTCTATCTTCCTTGTCTGCTGGTTCAGCATCATAAAAACCTGCAACAATTGGTTCTCCTGCTTTTGATAAACTTAAATAGGGTGTTCTGATGTCCGCTTTTTCTACCAATAGATGACTATATGATATAGATTTCACATCCAATTTTACACCAAAGAACACCTCCTCCCTATGGTCTCCGACCGTTTCGTAGTAACCTCCTAAGCAATAAGCAAAGCCATCATTGTCTACCTGTAGGTTGACTAAGTCGCTTTTGTATGCGACCGTTAGGTTCAATGAAAGTTCATGATCATCAAGAGATAATTTCGGAATCATGTCCCAAATAAGATTGAAGTTTTGATCATAAACTTCAAATAGATAACCGTCACCTCTGTTTTCTGGTGCTCTAGTAACTATCAAGAGCTTGGATCTATCAGGCGAATAAGCTGACAAAACCTGAAAGCCTCCGCTCTTATAGTCCTTGCCAGATCTTGAATCAACCTTTGTTTTGTCTTTTGAAGGAGTTAAGGTTACTGGGTCAAGTGTGCGCCAATAAAGAGACTGCGTTTTCTCCTTGCCGTTGAATACATTAATGTACTCGCGAATAATACCTCCAACCTCA
>JBDNJH010000130.1:0-4754 GCA_041687875.1 Flavobacteriales bacterium
ATGTTGGAAAAGCAACCGAATGATGCAAATCGCTTTATGCCAAAATAGCTTTCTTTCGACCTATCGAGCAATGGTCTATCAAGTCATTATTCACCCAACTTATCAATCCTAAAATGCAAACCGTAAAACTCTATTTTGCCACAAATCGCAAACACCTTGGTAAAGACCGATGGAAACCAACAGGTTATGATAACGTGCCCAGCAGCGAAGGAGCGGAAAACCTCCGTTTTGGAGAATTAACGGTTAAAGTTGATTCAGGCAAGGTTGATAAATGCTTGAGCAAAAAGTTCAAAGGTGGGCGTATTGGAGATGGCGAAGGGCTAACGGTCTATCTGAAAAACGCATGCGAAAAAGCCTCCATCAACGCTTACGAAGACCCAACTGTAGACACGAAAAAGGCTATTCCTTTCGAGCAAAATTCATCAGTCAACATGTTCCGAAACATAAAGGAACACATGATGAAAGGTTGCGATGCGCTGGTGTATATACACGGCTATAATGTGGATTGGAGTGAAGCGGTTGCGAGCGCACTTTCTCTTCAGTTTATGCTCAACTCAAAAGCGGACAAAGACGAAAAAAAAGTTGTTGTTATATTGTTTAGTTGGCCATCGTTGGGCAGTATGAATCCGTATTCGGACTATCATTCCGATCGTTCATCCAGTCGCAATTCAGCCAAAGCAATCGGACGTGGTATTCTTAAGTTGCGCGACTTTCTAGGAACGCTAAAGCGTGATATCGTAAAAGGAGATGATGCGCTATGCGGAAGCGAGATACATCTTTTGTCGCACAGCATGGGAAACTACGTGTTGCAAAAAGCGGTTGAAACCAAGCTAATTGGTTATAGCAATGGTCAGATGCCACGCATTTTCAGACACATTTTCATGTGTGCTGCCGATATTGACGATAACTTGTTGGAAATCGGTCAAAGCTTAGAACGGCTTCAGGAGTTGGGCGGAAATGTGACCATTTATCATAATCAGAACGATAAAGCACTCTATATTTCAAAGACCACAAAGAATGAAACAGAACGGTTAGGTCAGTGTGGAAGCTCGCGCCCTGCTTTGGTTCATAATAAAATCCATCAGGTTGATTGTACTTCTATCGTTCGTGGATTCACGGAACACAGTTATTATCTGTGGGCAACCGTTAATGACGATATTCGCCAGAGCATCAATTGTGTTGAGTTTGATGATGCGAAAAGAAAGAGAAAGCGTAATGGTCAGAACCGTGAGTGGTCGTTGGTTTAAATCATCAGAAAAACAGCCTCACCTGCACCGTTCCTGTATGAACGGGGTCGTTATCGCCACTCTTTCTTCCGCTGTATTGTAGGTTAACCTGCATGTTTTTGCCCACACGCATTTGATTACTTATTCTTTTTTTAATACAGTTTCAATTGTATAAGGCCCGTTATAGAATCCCCCAAAAATCAGTTTATTCGTTGATTCGCAAATGATAATACTCTGACTAAGAAGTAAGATTGTTGGGCAAAGTCAAATAAACATTCTTTCTCTTTTGTCACGACCATAAGGAAGGGTATCAGTTGTTGTCTGATAGAAAACATACAAGATTTCATTATCAAAAACCAGTTTATGCCTGAAGGTATTGTCCGTTTGTTCAGTCCAACTTCCTCTTAAATCATTAAATTAATAACAGGAAATTTTTCGCATGAACACAAGGCAATCAAGAAGACGACCACGATTGAAGTCGTTTTTTTCATTTCGAAGCTTTTCATTTTGCAATGATTAATTCTCTGATGCTCCATCGGTCAAAGTCTTCAACTGTCAAGAAATTGAAGACTTTGATTATTTCGCCAGATCCGCTCGCACCTGCTTCATGAATTTAGAAGCATAAACAAAATCGACCACCTCTTGGTTTTCGGTTCTGAGAATCTCCTCTTTCGAGCCTTCCCACCACTTTTCTCCTTCATAAATGAACTGAATGTTCTCCCCAATCTCAATCACGGAGTTCATATCGTGCGTAATGACGATGGTGGTAATATCATACTCATCGGTGATCTCCTGTATAAGCTGATCGATTACCAGCCCGGTTTTTGGATCCAGCCCAGAGTTCGGCTCATCACAGAACAAATATTTTGGTTTTACCGAGATGGCACGTGCAATAGCCACACGTTTCTTCATTCCTCCGCTCAACTCTGATGGAAATAACTTACCTGCATCTGAGAGGTTAACACGATCTAGACAAAATTGAGCGCGTTCTTTACGCTCCTTCAGTGTTTGATTGGTGAACATGGAAAGCGGAAACATGAGATTGTCCTCTACCGTCATAGAATCGAACAGCGCACCGCCCTGAAAGAGCATTCCGATATCCTGTCTTATCAACTTTTTCTTATTGAACGACATGGAAGCGAAATCGCGCCCATCGTATTCAATCGTTCCTGAATCTACTTCATGCAATCCAACCATACACTTGGTCAGAACTGTCTTTCCAGAACCACTCTGACCAATGATGATGTTCACCTGTCCTTTGTGAAACTGGGCATTAATGTTTTTCAGAACATGATGCTCTCCAAAACTCTTATTCAGTCCTTTTACCTCAATCATGGTAGAAGAAGCAAGTATTGAGAAGTGAGTATTGGGGAATAAGTATAGTATATGGAGGCGTGAGTATTGGGTATTGAGTGCTCTAACTTATAACTATTCACCTCTAGCGTCTCACTACTCAACACTCTACACTCTATTCCCAAACTCATTATTGAAGGAGCATTTGAGTGAGAATCAAATTGAACGTGAGAACAATTACAATACTATAGACTACCGAAACAGTACTCGCACGGCCAACCTCCAGTGCTCCTCCAGATGTGTGATAACCGAAATATGCAGGAACAGTGGTGATGATAGCTGCAAACACAACCGTTTTAATAAGTGCGTATGTGATGTAAAAAGGCTGAAACCAATACTGAATACCATAGATATAATCGGTGCCAGAAACCTCGCCTGTAAGGACTCCGGCCATATAGCCACCAAATATTCCGAGTGATATGCTAAGGATAACGATGAATGGATTACAAATGATGGCTGCAATCATCTTTGGCCCAACCAAAAACCCTGTTGAGTTGACACCCATAATATCTAACGCATCAATTTGATCCGTTACGCGCATGGTGCCAATCTCTCCAGCGATACTGGATCCAACCTTACCGGCCAAAATAATGCTGATAATCGTGGGAGAAAACTCCAAAATCAGCGAATCTCGAACTCCCAAACCAACCGTGTATATTGGAATAAGAGGACTTGTAATGTTGTAAGCCAATTGGATGGTAAGAACCGCTCCCATAAAAATGCTGACAATAGCCACCAGTCCAATAGAATCGTAGCCTACGTTCTGAACCTCTTCAAAAATTCGTTGTCTGAAAATGCGCCATTTTTCGGGTCGCCTGAATACGCGACCCATCCAAAGTACGTATTGCCCAATATGAAAAAATAAGCCCATGTAGTTGCGGCTAAAATTAGCCATTCTGCGTTCACGGGAAACTATCTTTGAGTGAAAAGGGTCAAGAGGCGTTGGCCAGGGGCGTGGGGCGAAACCGTTCTTCGTGCCGTTTTTTGAGCTTAACATGAATTACCTTTGAGGTCGATGAAACGAAATCATATCCTTATCGCCTTGTTTGCTGTGCTCATTCTCAGTGCGTGCTCTAGCACAAGACGCGGCAAAGGCTGCGACTGCCCGACTTTTGGTCAGATTGAACAGAATTCAACCCCATCAGCCACTACCCTAATTAGGGTATAAGCATTTGTGGTTGTCAAATTACGAACGGTTTGTACGTACTTTCGGTTCGCGTTTAGAATCATTCTTAATTACGTGACAGCAAAAGACCTCATACTCGGACAACAAGCAATCGTGTCATCTTTTTCGGATGCACGATTAGCGAGACATTTGGCGGAAAGAGGCGTGGTTGCAGGTGAGCGTCTGTGCGTAGAACGGATTGCTCCAATGGGCGGGCCGATTGCCATCCGCGTTTCAGACCACGTGCTTTGCCTCAGAAGAACGGAGGCTTCAACTATTCTTGTACAGACGGAAGCAATCTGAACAAACACTTGTTTTACGGATGAAGGAAGGGAAAGAGACGCTGAAAGTCGCCTTAATTGGCAATCCGAACAGCGGCAAGACCTCCCTTTTCAATAAGCTTACGGGGCTACATCAGAAAGTCGGAAATTTCCCAGGGATAACGGTTGAGAAAAAAGCTGGTCAGTTCTCTTTAGCAGAACGAAAGGTTGAAATTGTAGACCTTCCTGGCACATACAGTCTTCAACCGCGTTCGATGGATGAAGAAGTGGCTGCCAATGCTATTCTTAATCCCGAAAACGCTGACCATCCGAATTTAGTTCTAATAATAGTTGATGCCTCGCATCTCAAGACAAGTTTATATTTGGCGCTACAGGTTTTGGAACGGAAAATTCCAGCTATTCTGGTGCTGAATATGGCCGATCAATTGCAGCGCCTTACCTCACGACTTGACCTATCCATCCTTTCCGAAACCTTGAATGTGCCGGTGGTGAAGACCAACGCACGGGAAGGAAAAGGGTTGAACGAGTTGAAAGAGACGATTGCCAACCATACCATGCAACCTTCAACTGTTGAATGGGATACCAAGATTGAAAAGCACCGAATCATCAAGACAATCTTAGAGAAGGCGAATGGACATGGGGAAGTAACGGCACATGAGATTACTAAAAAGCTTGATGATGTGTTGACTCATCGCTTTTTAGGGCCGATTATTTTTATCACTCTTCTTG
>JBDNJH010000131.1:0-10557 GCA_041687875.1 Flavobacteriales bacterium
AAGCCTTTTTCAATTTACTGGCAAGAATAGAACCAGCCACCTGCGCCTGCGCCATGGTGCGCTGCACTCCTATTAAATGCACTTCTTTTTTATCGGTAGAAAGGCGGTTTGCCTTCCAGTTGTATTCCTTTCCAATTTTGAGGTCGCTGTAGTTGTTGGCGTACCGCCTGATGTAATGTCCAGCTTCATGCACAGCATCATTGGCATAATATTCATCCACATCCCAAAACAGTTTGCCTTTGCCGGATTGGTGCCACGCATTCAAAATCTTCTCTTCAGAAATGGTAAGCGCATTGAATCCCGCAAACCACACCTGTTCCCATTCTGATGCAGCAATGATCTTCTCGGCATTTTCGGCTACCGAACGAAACGCCATTCCTTGATACCCAACCTTACGACTGGTCAGTACTTCGCGCAGCTGTTTGTAATACGGGAATAGTTGCTTGACAAAATCGAGGTGCTTTTGCTGAAAATCGGTGGGTTGACCCGTTTCGGGATTCCACCGCGCAATGCGCTCTACCGAATAAAGCTGCGCGAATATGTCTTCGGCATCAATAATATTGAGGTCCAATTCGTTTACATCCGACAAGAACGTAGGCGCCCAATTGGCAAAAAGCTCTATTGTTTGTGGGTCGGACACCGACTGCCTATACACCTCATAAAAGCTAAAAAGTAGCGTGGTTTGGTCGGCCTTTGCCACATCAGCAAGGCTAAACACAAAATCCTCTATAGAAAGCACTGTTGGTGCCCAAATGGCTTTGTTGCTTTGGCGCGAAATGGCATCGCGAAGAAATACCCCTGCCCTACGGTTTGGCAGCACAATACAGGTTTTGGAGAAATCGTTTCCTCCGCCTTTCAGCAATTCTTCAGCAATGTCTTCTAGGAAGGTTTTCATGGGTGGGAAAGGTACTTATTAAGGAGTTAGCTATTAGCTGTTAGCTGTTAGTGGTTAGCGACTAGTGACCAGCGACTAGTTGACGGATGCTTCGGGTTATTGCACAGAGAAGAATGGAGAAAATAGAGTTGCACAGAGGGTCGCTACGCTCCTGTTTTTCTCGCAAAGACGCAAAGAAGAGTGATGGATTCTCTAGAATAGAACGCGGATAACACGGAAGGCGCGGATAAAAGCGGATTTGGTCGCTGCGTATTCAACTCACCCCTGCTTCGATAAATCGAAGCTTACCCCTATCTTTCAAGAGAGGGGTGGCCCGACTTGTCGGGACGGGGTGAGTTTGAAATCTGACATCTGTCGTCTGATACCTCGCTCATCCTTAGGTTTTATTAAGCGAGAGTAGAGACAAAAAACTCATATCGATGCTATTGAAAATAGTTTGTTAATTTTCCATCCAATCACTAAATCAATTTCAATGATGCATCGTTTTTTCATCTCGGTAGCAATGCTAACGGGAGCTTTTTGTGCCGCGCAAAGTCAAGAGCTTGCTTCAAAAGCTGGCGTCACCATCACATCGTCTTCTAAGATATTGAAGGAAAAGATGAATTTCTTGACTTTCGAATATGTGGATGAAAATGGTTTTGTAGCCAAATTCAAAAAAGACGGTGAGTACCAGAAGCTGCGTTTTGACCAAGATTTAAAGGAAGATGATTTTCCAGCCGAGGTGATTTCTTACGATGAGGGTGCAGAAAAGGAATACACACGTCCGTTTTCGTTCAAAGGCAAGTATTATTTGCTGCGCGGCACCGTAAACCGTGAGGCGAAAACAAATGTATTTTCTCAAGTAGAGATTACAAAAGAGGGAAAAGAAATAGGCGAGCCAACCATTATGGCAAAAATTGTTGGAGACGAATTTTATGCAGGTCCGGGCAATGCCAATTTTCTGCAGAAATACTCGCCCGATGGCAACAAATTACTGGTGCTACTTAAAATGCCAGAGAAGCGTATTGATGATGGAAGGCTGTTTACCATTTACCGCTATTTTGTGTACGATGAAAACATGAAACTGCTATGGAACAAGGAGGTAGAGTTTAAACACGATGGCGGCCGTGTAATTGCCTATGGCTACAATACCAATTACTTTTTTGAGAATGACGGAACGGTACTGGCATGGGGCATACTTGACCGCGGACGTAAAGTGGAAGAGGGCACGAGTCGTTTCGCTTTCAGATTTTATGGTATAAACGGTGATGGCGTAAATACAACGGAAGTTAACTTAGAAGAGAAAATGGACAGTTGGCGAGCGCATTATGCCAACGACAGAGTTTACTTGTTTGACACTTATGGAGTTGATAAAGGAGAAGGATTTCGGGTAGTAACTTGGAACAGCAAGGAAAAGGAAGCGAAAATCAATTACTTGGCTTTTGGCAAGGAGCATCTCATTAAGAATCAGCCAGAGAAAGAAGAAGACCGCATTAACAAGCTAGCCGAAAAAGGAAAGCCTGTTTTTGCTGTCAAATTCAATTTTATGGATGTGCTGCCTACGGCCGAAGGCGGGTTTGTACTTACGGGTCAAGAAGGATTTACCAAGGTAACGCAGGTAGATAAGTTTACGAAGTACAACGAATATTTCCGATGGGACTATCACTTGATGGGTGTGAATGCAGCTGGCGAAAAAACATGGTCGGATATTGTGCCTTTAGACCAAAAAACCACAGGAGGAGAATATGGTTGCCTTGTTAAACCTGTAAAAGACAAGGTTTACGTTATTTTTCATGATAGCTACTCTAATCTTGAACCAGGCTGGAAGCCGGGAGATAAGCTAGACCTTTACAAAGGTCAAAAAACGGGTCTGGGCCTAGTAGTTATCGATACAAAAAATCCGAATGCAATGCAGAAACGCCATTTGCTATGCCGGTTTGAAGCACTTGGTTCCTCATGGATTTCGCCCGAATCTAGCCATACTTCTAAGTATACGAACTCATCTTACATGTATGATTATTTGAATAAAGAGCATTACCGTTTTCTTCGTTTCGATTTTGAGTGAGCAGCATAAAGCCACTAGTTTGACGAATTTGTCCCGTGTTTTCGGGATGCTTTTGTAGATAGCGACCAGTTGATTAGTGGATTAGTTGATTAGTGACGGATGCTTCGGAATAGAACGCGGATAACACGGAAGGCGCGGATAAAGGAGGGTTTGGTCGCTACGTTCCGTTTTGTTTTTTTTTTTGCAGACCTGTCCCGTTTTTTCGGGAGGCGTAATGCGTGCCGAGCGACTCATTAATTTTGACAGGCAGTTTATACTTGTACACTAACCGAAACGCTTTGTAAAATGAGTTGGCGCGTCCTCTTGCTTGTGGTATTGTTTTTCAACGGTGTTTGTGTTGCCCAACAGGCAGAGGATAGCACGCAGACTTATGTTCCTTGCTCGCACAGGGGCCATGTGGAGTGCATCCGTATAGCGGGTCGTGAGGTTTTTAAGCACGGGTCTGAAGGGCGCTGGTCAGAGCATTGGTGGCGCATGAGTTATATAGGTCGTGCCTGCGAAGAAAAGCTGGGCAGGCCCAAGGGTGTTTTTCTCGAATCTCTATTTGCTGTGCCGCACTACATGGCCATGGGTGTGATAAATGTGGCGGGTTTTACCAAATATGCTTTCCGCCAAAAGCGACCCAAACCTACTGACCCACCTCAAAACGACCTATAATCAGGTTGTTGTCAAGACCTGCGATGCGATAGGCGTAAACCCCGATGACGCGCGTTCAGCTTTTCGCGTAACGCGTGCCATAACCACATTTACTGGCACTTCCAGCACCCGCCTTTTTCTGGTGGTAGCCATTGGTGCTTTTAGGAGAGACGGTTTCTTTTTTTCCTTCGGCCAACGCAAGACCTCCGAGGTTTTAAAAACTCGGAGGTCTTATCTACAGCCAGCCTCGTGCAATAACCCGCAAAACCCTGTGATATATTAGCGATTTCTAAGTTCTAAAAGTTGCCCATGTTCGTTGCGGTTTGCGAGCAGGGGTTTTCTTTTTCCGTATTCCACCCTTTCAGGGCTGCTAAGGGCTGCGCCCTTATTTCCATGGGTTATGCACATCGTTTGTATATCACGCCATTTCAGGGCTGTGCACCACTTTTCTGCGTTCTTCGCCTCTCTGCGCTCTCCATATCTCTGCATGTAACATCCCAAATCATCCGTCTCTTTGCGCCTTGGCGAGAAACAAACGGAGCGCAGCGACCAAACCCCCAGTTATCCGCGCCATCTGCGTCATCTGCGTGCAACATCCCAAAGCATCCGTCCCCTTCGTCCTTCGCTCCTCACTCGCTTCCCTATACCACGAAACAATTAACAACTACCTGTGAGAAATACCTTTATACAGAGGTATCTCGAATCCAATTCCTAAAATACCTTCACTCCATGGAAATCTTCGACATCTTTATGCACTCCGAAACGTGGATTGCACTGCTCACCCTCACCTTCCTCGAAATTGTTCTAGGTATAGACAACATCATCTTTATCTCCATTGTAACCGATAAGTTGCCCGCAGACCAACAGGCTAAGGGAAGAAACATCGGACTTGGACTGGCACTCATCTTCCGTATTGGTCTACTGGTGGGAATCACATGGATTATAGGATTCTCGGAACCCTTGTTCACAGTTTTTGACCATTCTGTAAGTGGTCGCGACATCATTCTCATGGTTGGTGGACTGTTCTTATTAGGCAAAAGCACCTCAGAAATACACCACAAATTGGAAGGCGAAAACGAAGACCGAGAACCCGGTAGCAAAAAAGTGCTGACACTCAGCAGTGCACTCGTTCAAATTGTAGCACTGGATATGGTTTTCAGCTTCGATTCCATCCTCACCGCCATCGGATTAACCAAACACGTAATCATCATGATTGCTGCCGTCATCGTTTCTATGGTAGTAATGATGCTGTTCTCGCGCGCCATCAGCAAATTCATTAACGAACGTCCAACACTACAGATTCTCGCACTCGCCTTCCTTATTCTCATTGGTTTTATGTTGATGTTGGATGCCATGGGATTCCATGTGCCAAAAGGCTACATCTATTTTGCAGTCGCCTTCTCCCTTCTAGTGGAGATGGTCAATCTGAAAATGAGAAAAGCAAAAAGCAAGGTTAAACTGAACAAACACATGACTCAAGATGAAAAATAAAGTGCTCGTCTCCATTTTCGCATTACTGCTGCTCTCCACGGTTTCGTGGTCAATAGAACCACAATTAGACAAAGCCAAAGTCCTTATAGCATCCAACAAAACGAGCGATGCCATTCCGCTTTTGGAAGAGCTGATGAAAAAGGACAACAATCAAGCTGCGCACAATTATTTCCTCGGAATGTGTCTTATTAAAGAAGGAATCCGTATTGAGGAAGCTGTGACGTACCTCGAAAAAGCGGGTGCAGATTACGCCACAACCGATATCAACCCCGGAATGGGAGAGCCTGAGTTCTGTTGGTACTATTTGGTTATAGGTTACAGCCGTTTGAAAGAGTGCGACAAGGCCATGAAAACATACGAACGTTTTGTTCAGGTCTATTCGCAGGGCGATCCGTTTTACACCAACGAAGCCATGAAATGGATTGAGCTTTGCCACGAACCAATGCGCATGGCACAAGAAATCAAGATCCGTAATTACATCAATTCTCACTCTTCCAATTACCTCAAAGACCGCTTGGTGAACATGCAACCTGAAACGCCAGAGATTGTAACGCGAGAAGTGAATTACACCACTACTTCCATTCTTTATGGCGTGCAGGTATCAGCGTCAATTACTCCAACATATACAACCGAGTTTAAAGGATTGAAGAATGTGGGCGTTTATGTGGATGAGAACAAAGTTTACCGCTATGTGATAGGTAATCTGACCTTTCGTTCCCAAGCTGAAGAATTGCTCGAAGAAGTGAGAGCAAATGGCTATCCCGATGCGTTTATCGTTGACATTAATCAACCTGCCACGTACGGTGCAGAAGTAATGAGTCTGAACAATACGAGCATTACTCCTCAGCTTAAAGGCAAAGTTGAATTCAGAGTTCAGATTGGAGCTTTCGCGGAGACACTACCAAAAGACCTTCGTAAGTCCTACTTTGAAGTAGACAAGCTAAAAGAGGTACGTGAGAACGACCTTACCATTCTTACCGCTGGGAAGTTTGACACCTATGCAGAAGCGCAGCAGCACCGCGACCAACTTCAGCAACAAGGAATGAGTGATGCGTTTGTTACAGCATTCAATCAGAAAAAACGAGTTCCTGTAAGCGTGGCTATTAAGTACCTCGACCAAGAACCGAAAGAGGAGTTGGTGCCTCAGAAACGGGGGAAGAAATAGTTATTGGAATATTGGTTTTTGGTTTTTGGGTTAACGGTTAATAGAGCGTGCTGCGTGAATAACAAATAACTCGATAACCGATAACTGCTTGCGATAAAAGCAATTTCCATCAACAAGAACTTTCTTTCAACGTACCGTGTTAAATTTGCGCCCCGTTTTGATGGAATCTGATTTCGTACATAAACTCTTTGAGCAGCACCAAAAGGTGGGCAAATGCCTTTCTCCAGAGGTCGTTGCCAGTTGGTTGAATCAACTTTTAGGTGTTCTGTATGCCGAACGAAGTACTTCCAAGTTTGACAATGAAACGGATTTCGCGCTTCATTACGAAGGCTTGAAAACACTTTTGGGAGACATTCTCTGTTCGTGTTCAGAGCTTGAACCGAAAGAATCGGTCACCAGATTCTTTGATTCACTGCCAGCTATTAAATCTGCTCTTGATAAAGACTTGGAAGCCACTTTCCTTGGTGATCCTGCTGCGAAGACAAAACAGGTAGTGGCGCGGTCTTATCCTGGGTTCTTTGCCATTGCAGCTTACCGTATTGCGAATGTTTTGGATAGAATGGGAACGCAACTCGTTCCACGTGCCATTACGGAACACGCACATATTCAGACGGGTATTGACATCCACCCTTCTGCAATCATTGGCGAGTATTTCTGCATCGACCATGGAACAGGTGTTGTGATTGGGGAGACCACAATCATTGGCAAGCACGTAAAGTTGTATCAAGGCGTTACGCTGGGTGCTTTGAGTGTGGATAAGAAAGATGCCACATCTAAACGTCATCCTACAATTGAAGATGAAGTGGTAATCTATGCAGGTGCTACCATTTTGGGAGGAAGCACTACGGTTGGCAAAGGTTCTGTAATTGGTGGAAATGTATGGCTTACACGCAGCGTTCCTGCCGGAAGCAAAGTCTATTACAGTGCCAGCATGAGCGATGAAAGTGGGGAAGTTGATAGAATCACGATAAAATCGTGATTGGTTGATAAAGTTTACAAAGAGATAAAGTTTATAGGTTAGCACGTGATTATTATGCGGCAATCTCATTTTTAATTCATAATTACACAAAGTGGGAATTGAAAGTCTAATTGGCAACACGCCACTCGTAGAAATACAGCACATCAACCCGAATCCGAACGTGCGTATTTTCTGCAAGTTGGAAGGCAACAATCCGGGCGGAAGCGTAAAGGACCGTGCAGCCTACGGAATGATTACCGAAGCATTGAAGCGTGGTGATATTAAGAAAGGTGACAAACTCATAGAGGCCACCAGCGGCAACACAGGAATCGCTTTGGCTATGATTGCGCAATTGAAAGGGGTTGAAATGCACCTCATCATGCCCGACAACTCTACAGAAGAGCGTATTCAAACCATGAAGGCATACGGAGCAGAAGTAATTCTGACACCTGCCGCCAGAACCATCGAATACTCGCGCGAATTGGCGGAAGAAATGTCCGCTACAGGCGAATACTTTATGCTCAATCAGTTCGGTAATCACGACAATTCGGGAGCACATCATAAGACAACTGGTCCAGAGATTTGGAAGGACACGAAGGGGGATGTCACGCATTTCGTTTCAGCCATGGGAACAACAGGCACCATCATGGGCGTTTCGCGCTACTTGAAAGAGCAGAATCCAAAAGTTCAAATTGTAGGAACCCAGCCAACGGATGGGTCTAGCATTCCAGGTATCAGAAGATGGTCGCCCGAATTTCTACCAAAGATATTTGAAGCCGAACGCGTTGACCGCATTGTGGATGTAAGTCAGGCTGATGCCACCAATACCACACGCAGAATGGCTCGCGAAGAAGGAATCCTAGCTGGAATGAGCAGCGGTGGAGCACTTTTCGCTGCACTAAAAGTCGCTTCCGAATTGGAAAGCGGTACCATCGTTTGCATTACCTGCGACCGTGGTGATCGTT
The DNA here is from genome assembly GCA_041687875.1 of Flavobacteriales bacterium. GTDB lineage: Bacteria > Bacteroidota > Bacteroidia > UBA10329 > UBA10329 > UBA10329. The sequence continues at coordinate 8,155 of JBDNJH010000131.1, forward strand.
ACCTCAGCTCCGACCTTTTTAAGTTTTGAGTTAGGGTTTGATGCATCCTGGCTAGTTAGGGTTTGATGCATCAAACCCCAACGGCAAACCCCTACATTTGCCACCTGATAAAATGCGCATTTCAGCTTCCATATACGCCAACGGTGAGAAAGACATTCTCCAAACCGTAAAAGAACTGGAAGCCCACCATGCCGACATGCTGCACATCGATTGCACCAACGATTTTTCTATTTTCGATGATTTGGCTCGTGTTAAGAAGGAGACCTCTCTCCCACTCGATTTGCATTTGATTACTTCCAACCCAATGGATTTTGCTTCCGTGTTGGAATCAAATCCAGTTGATTTTCTCACCATCCAATACGAGAACCTAAACGGAAGTCGCGAATTGCCAAAAGCGGGCTTTAAGAAGTTAGGATTAGCCTTGACTTCGAATACACCGTTGGATGTGTTTGAGGAGTTTGCTGACAGCTGCGATTTCGTGCTGCTGATGGCAACCGAACCAGGAGTTAGTGGTGGTTCGTTCAACAAGAATAATTTTCAGCGGATTCGTGAATTCAAACAGAAATTCCCCAACAAACAGGTTCATGTGGATGGTGGCGTGAATGCGGAAGTCTCTTTTATTCTGAGGAATTTGGGAGTGCATTGCGCTGTTTCGGGTTCGTACCTATTCAAGCAGCAATCGGTTGGTGGTGCCATGCTTAATCTAAAAAGCGGACAAGCCGATTCGCAATATCGCGTAGCGGATTTTATGCTTAGTCTGAACGAAACTCCGACCGTTAATCTTTCGGAATTTACTTTGAAAAGTGTGCTGCAATCCATCGAAGATGCCCGAATGGCATTCACTGCCGTGATTGACAAGGCTGGTTTTATGAAAGGCATTATTAGCAACGCGGATATTCGGAAAGGATTGCTCAGAAACATTGACGACCTCACTTCGCTGCAAGCAGAATCACTCATCAACCTCAACCCGATTGTGGTAAACGAAGAGCTGACCGTGACCGAGTTACTACGTTTCATCCGCAATCAGTCCATTCCGATAAACTATTTACCCGTGGTCAATTCCGAAGGAAAACTGACTGGTTCACTCACATTTAACGACCTCATTAAAGGAGAAGCATGATTATTGAACTGAACGATAAAGTAAACGAAGAACGCGCACATGAATTGGCCAAAATTGCCAAGGCATTTTGCATTTATGATGGAACGCGTTTCGTGCTCGTCAATAGTTCATCCGAAAAGGAACTACCAACCGAATTGGAGAATTCTACCAGCAAATTCGTTGTGTTTAATGATGACCTTCAATTGGGCAGCCGCAAGTACCAAAAGGAAACACGCACCATCCAATTAGGTAAGGTTCAGATTGGAGGAAATTCTGGCAACACAGTGGTTATTGGCGGACCCTGTTCGGTAGAAAGCGAAGCACAGATTCGTTCTTCAGCCAAGTTGATGAAAGAATTGGGAATCAGCACGCTTCGTGCAGGTGCTTACAAGCCACGCACTTCGCCTTACTCCTTTCAAGGGATGGGATTAAAAGGGTTGAAATTGCTTGCCAAAATGCGCGATGAATTCGGTCTGAATATCATTACCGAAGTGCGCGATGCAACCCAGATTGATGACATTATCGAATATGCCGACATCATTCAGATTGGGGCGAAATCGATGTACGACCACGGTATACTAAAGAAGTGCGGAAAAGCTAAACAACCCGTGCTTTTGAAACGTGGTTTCGGAACAACCCTGCAGGAATTTGTTCAGGCTGCAGAATTTATCCTTTCTGGCGGAAATCAGAACGTGATGCTTTGCGAACGAGGTATCAGAACCTTTGAAACCAAGACGCGCTTTACACTTGATCTTTGTGGCGTAGCGTATTTGAAAGAATACACCAATCTGCCTTTGGTGCTTGACCCTTCGCACGCTATGGGTTACGCGTATGGTGTGGCAGACCTTAGCCGTGCGTGTATTGCCATGGGAGTTGATGGACTTATCGTTGAGGTTCACCCAAATCCGAAAGAGGCAAAAAGCGATGCTTCACAGCAATTGAATCATGATGAATTCAGAGATTTACTTGGAACTTTAAGGCCGATTGCCAAAGCTATTGGGAGGAATATAATTTAGGAATTGCGATTGACGATTTTATATTTTGAAGGATGCTCTGCAAATGGTAGCATGCATTGTTCTGATAGCGCATTATGTTGAGAAGAAGCCTCAAACCCAAAACGACCTCTCCAGCTCCCCCAACCGTTCCAACATCCATAACCGATAGCGTTCCATCAACTGCTCAGCGCAGGTGGGCGTTTTCCACTCACTACAATAAGAGCTTTTCCACAGTTTTCAACATTATGAAGGATGATGGAAATTGGGTGTTATTTTTGGGTGAGTAAATCGGATGATGAGTGTAATTAT
>JBDNJH010000132.1:0-4983 GCA_041687875.1 Flavobacteriales bacterium
ACTTTTAGCGCGGAACTGAGCGACAACTGTGGTGTCTTTCACATCCCGATACGTTCCAGGTTGGTTCAGCTCGTGAGAGCTCAAACCTGTTCCCGCCTTTGGCGAATACGGCTGAATGGTGTAGCCTTTATAGAGTAAATCCTTGTCGTAGAGGTTTTTAAGCAACCACCAAACCGACTCAATGTATTTGTTGTCGTAGGTTACATACGGATTGTCCATATCAACCCAATACCCGATTTTTCGGGTAAGGTCGTTCCAAACATCCGTGTATTTCATTACCGCCTTGCGGCAAGCATCGTTGTATTCGGCAATAGAAATGGTCTTACCAATGTCTTCCTTGGTGATGCCGAGTTCTTTCTCAACTCCAAGTTCAATCGGAAGTCCGTGCGTATCCCAACCAGCTTTTCGCTTTACTTGGTAGCCTTTGAGCGTTCTATATCGGCAGAAAATATCCTTGATGGTACGCGCCATTACGTGATGAATGCCAGGCATTCCGTTGGCCGATGGCGGCCCTTCATAAAACACGAATCGCTCTTGGCCTTCGCGTGTTTCAATACTCTTCTTGAAGATGTCGTTCTGCTCCCAAAACGCAAGTATTTCGTCCGCCACCTCTGGCAGGTTCAATTGCTTGTATTCTGTGTATTTCTTAGCCATCTGCTTTTTTCAAAAGGAGCGCGAAGATACAAAACCGAGGGTGTTCCTAAGACCTAGATTCAGGCCGTAAGAATTGTTTGTTGATTCTTCGCTTTTAAAGCCAATCTCCTACTCCACTTTTTTCGACAGAATCAGCAAAAGGTCATCTCGGAATTTCAACTCCTTCGCATCTTTCTTTGACATCGGAACAGAAGTCCAATCCTGATTTGTGACGAGAATGCGCTTTTCACCACTGTTCGGCAACTCAAATATCACAGGCATTCTGAATCCTTTCGCCTCTGCCTTCCAACGGAATTCAACTGCTTTCTTAGCAATGCGATACTCAAGCACCGGAACTTCCGAAAACCTCAGATATTGATTGAAAAAAGAAGTGTAATCGTACTTGGCGCGGGTGTTTATGTAATTGATGATTTCCTCACCATCTACTGTTTTGTGCTTGAATTCCTGTGCAATTCCCTTTAGAATGGAACGAAAAAGTGAGTCGTTGTTCAGTACATTTCGGAACGTATGAATCATCCAAGCGCCCTTGTAATACATGTCGCCACTATTTCCTTCCTGATTCAGGCCATAAACGCCATAGATTGGAGTTTTGTTATTGATGAAATTCCGCTGATAAATGAGGTAATCGAGCATCTGGTTGTAGCCGTATTTACACTCTACGAATACAGATTCTGAGTATGTGCAGAAACTCTCATGAATCCACATATCGGCAGCATCCTTCATGCTTACGCTGTTGCCCCACCATTCGTGACCCGTTTCATGAATGATGATGTAATCGAAATCCATTCCTTCGGGATGACGACCCAAATAGCCAGCCTTGTACTTATTTCCGTAGGCAATTGCGCCTTGATGCTCCATTCCCAAATAGGAGGTCTCAACAAGGGCATAACCGTCTTTATAAAATGGATAAGGGCCGAATGCTTCCTCGTAGCAGCGCATCATTTCAGGCACCTGTTTGAACTGCTCCTTGGCTTTTTCCAGATTTTCCTTCAGAACGTAGTAATCCAACTTGAGATTCTCGCCCGATGCGTTCTCGTAATTCTCTGTGAAATGTGCGTAATCGGCAATATTCAACGTGACGTTGTAATTGTTGATTGGGTAGGAAACCTTCCAGTTCCAAGAGGTTTTTCCATTCTCAGAAACGTTGCTTTCCAATTCGCCATTGGAAACACACATCAGCCCATTCGGAATTGTGCAACTAATGCGCATGCTGTCTGGTTCATCCGACAAATGATCCTTGTTCGGCCACCAAAGACTGGCTCCCGTTCCTTCACATGCAACACCCACAAATGGCTTTCCGTTTCCGTCTTCTTTCCACACAAAACCACCGTCCCAAGGTGCATTTTTGGCGGCAATGGGCGTGCCGTGGTAATAGACCAAAAGCACACCGTTTCCTCCTTTTTTCATTCTGTTGGGAAATGAAACGAAAACTGCATTGAATAATCTCGAAAAGCGAAGTGGTTTCCCTTTGAACAGGATGCTGTCAATCAGCATATTGTCGAACAGATCGATCTGAAGGCTATCAAAATCAGCTTCATTCTTAAAATGAATATGATTGACTCCGCGGATTGACCGTTTCTCGATATCAACATCAAGTTTGAGGTCATAATAAGTAACATCAAAGCAAGAGCGAATCGAAGAAAGTGTTCCGCGAAGCGTATCGGCCAAGGTGAATTCTTGCGCCTGCACAAGACTCGAAACGGCAAGAATTAGAATAAGTAAGATGTATCGCATGGAAAACAAAGGAAATAAAATATGGTTGTCCGCATGTTTCCCCAATGGATGAAATTCAACGTAATTCTCTACCTGTCAAGACCTAACAGGTTTCGAAAACCTGTTAGGTCTTGACATGGGCTGAGGATCTTGGGAAAATTGCGGATAAGCATTAAATAAAAAACGCTGCCTTCAGTATAAGACCAAAGACAGCGTTAGTATAAAAGTTAATGTGATTCTATTTCATAAACCCCTTAGCGCGCGCTTCTTTGATAGCTGCATCAGGGCCTTTTTTGGTGATGTTCCTAAGCCCGGAAGCTGAAACCTTCAATGAAATCCATTCTCCTGTTTCTACCAAAAAGAATTTCTTCTTGAAAAGATTCGGCAGGAATGTTCTTCTCGTTCTTCTTTTAGAGTGAGAAACGTTGTTTCCAAACATTACCTTCTTTCCTGTTATATCGCAGACCTTAGACATATCGTTTTGTACTTAGTGTGTTCTAAATTTCGGGGCTGCAAATGTAAACAAAATATTTTCTAAAACCAGCAACTTTAACTATCTAATCCTTTAGGACTAAAATCGACCTCATTTCTCCGTCTTGCGCAAACAGTCTTATTGCATAAGAACCGCTTGCAAGGTGCTGCAAATTAACAGATTGTTTGTTGTTGATGATTTGATGAGCCACCACTCTACCATCTAACGAGGAAACCTGAACATTGATTATCCCTTTATTTTCCCATTCGACACGAACGAAGTCGTGAAAAGGTATGGGGTAAATACTTAGGTCTGATTCAATATTTTCCGTCAAATTGGTGAGAAGGGCTGGGCAATTGGTTTCAAATTTCGGTATTGGGACGCAAGCTCTGCGTTTTTAAATTCAATTCGGCTGCTGGGTCAGATTTGAACGTATGTTCCATGAAACTGACAAGATAATGCCGAACCGAGGCAGTTGCATCTGTTCTTCTTATAGAACCTACCAACTGAGATGCCGTTTCATAATCTCCAAAACCAGCGTGACCCATGCCATCTATAAGAACCCAATAGCGGCATGTGGCAGACGTAAATTCATCGTAACCCTCTCGGCACTCTGCTGGTGTGCTATCTTCATCTTCAATTCCAGCAATGGAAAGTACATTACCTGAGTAGTTTGCGACATTATGTGCCCCAATACCTAGTATGCCCTGACTTGGAAATGAAGCGAAATACACAATGCCGCCAATTTCAGATTGATGATTTACTAGAAATGCCGAAGCTTGAACGCCTCCAAGCGAATGACCTCCAATTGCCACCGATGCCGGGTTGGCGAACGTAGACATCCAATGGTTGCCATCAGCAAGTTTATCAACATACCAATCGTAAGTATCTTGGTAAACCGCTCCGTTCGGAAATCCTCCAGTTGCACTGTTCACAAGTATGACAATATATCCGTAACTCGCTAAATGCTCTAGATATAGATCATAGGTATTTGCATTTATCACACTTGAACCAAAGCCATTGGCTCCAAGCTGAAAGAAAAAACTGGGAAGGTTTCGCCCACTTGGGCATCTGGCCTAAATGTGAATACAGTTGGATTTACAGTATTGTCTGACTCTGCAATAACCTGATAGCTCCCTTCTTGAAAGTAAGGCGAATCTATTGGTGTAATCTGAGCAAAAAGAGCAGAAAATGTAGCAAAATGAATGAGCGCCAGCAGTGCGTATCGTTTCATGCGATTGGTTTTTACGAATCGTTTAAACCCTAATAATTCCTTCATACGATGACTCAGTACTCAGACGTTTCTGAAATAGCTTCAACACGCCCGAAAACTCCAAAAGTTTGGTAAGAATAATCTATTCTTCAACCTCGCGGGAATGCGTTAGATTGTTTCGTAATTAATCCTTCACACATCTGCACGAAAAACCGCTTCGCTTGTAGATTCTTGTACGAAAACTTGCCGCGCTATTGTAGGTTAAGGTAAGGTAATTGGCCAATGATTCGCTATCGCGGCTAGACGACCAGAAAAGACCGTTTTTACCCATGTGGTCGAACTGACCTTCTTGAAAACGCATTCCGCCCGGAAGACCAGTAAACCCGCTGCTGTTGGATGCCGCTTCGTTTGGAGCTTCCCAATGCTGAGTTCCTGCTTCCTTCAGTCTTCCACCAGCAACATCATCAGCCGAGCCCAAATATTTTGTGAGAACAGCATATTCTGCATCAGACGCCACGTGCCAACCGGCAGGGCAAAGACCACGTGGGTCTTCAATGACAAACCAATTGTAAAGCTTGCCGTAGGTGCCATCGTTGGCATTGTCATTATTATACCAACAGAAAGCTGGGGTCAACAAGTTTTTCCATTGCTGGTCATCAGTTACCTGAGGGATTTGAGATCCATCTCTAAATTTTGAGGTTTTCAAATTCTCTCCCATCCAGCATTGCGAACCTATTGTAACAACCGAATAGTTGTTTCCATCAATATCCGTTACGGTTGTTGTTTCTCCACATCCTCCAGGAAGCTGAGTAACTACGATATAGCCATTTTTGGTCTCGCTGGCATCGCCTTGAGCGGTGGTGATTGTAAGGGTTACGTCAAATTCTCCTGCCGCTGTGTAAAGAATACCATCTGGGTCTTTTTCGGTTGA
>JBDNJH010000133.1:0-14118 GCA_041687875.1 Flavobacteriales bacterium
CACAAATTCGTATTGCCAATCGGCTACGGCATAGGTTTGTCGCCAAACAGTTGCAACCTGATGGAATCCCTCTGCAAGTGTAGCGTACACCTTTCCATCTGCCTGATTAGCCATCCAATTATTTACATAAGCAGGAACATCTACCGTTACCATATAAATCACATATCCGAAAGCGGCAACTATACCTGCCGTGAGGAAATTCCGTTGTTGACCTAAATAAAGCGGGCGAGATTTAACAAAAGCCATAAGCGTTAAAGCTGCGGCAAAAGCCCAAAGACTTTCTTCCACTATTGTTCCGAAGAAGTTGGTTGTGGTGCACGCATACCAAGAAAAACACTCAGCAACCACAATCATTGGCACAATAACCTTAGACACCCAAGTGGCAGTTTTATTACCTGTGCTCTTCCCTATTTCATACAGTATAAAGGCCCATTGCGCTACAAACGCCAACTCGGCAATGGTGGCAACCGTACGTCCAATGGCGATGGCAGAAATCCAATGGTCAACCAACACAATTCTGCGTACATCTCCTCTTGGAAGTATCGATCTAAACCCACATCCAATCGTATAAATACTAGCTAGTAATAGTTGGTACTTCCTAACTCCCTGAACCAGTTGGCTCATGTTTGGCAACTTCTTGAGAAGCATTTTTCTGGTGATGAAAAGCATAACCAAGTTGAATACGGCTATTGCTGACATACCGCCCCACCAAACGGCTACGGATGTTGGTATTTGGCTAAAATCAATCATGCTTTAAACTTGATATTTGTAGCTAGCACCTTCGAGCGTATCACATCGGTCATCCAGCCCATTCCATTCAACCACGAAACTAGCGCATCGCGGTTTCTGCGTTCTTCATCAATTTGGTGCGTCTCCATGGTGATGAAGGCAATCGTGTTCAACTCATCTTTACTCTGGCAATAAAGAATATCGTATTCCGCTCCTTCGCAATCGAGCTTAAGAATATGAATGGCTGGAAGAGCCAACTCGGTCATGAGCGACACAAGCGTTCGCGACTTGACCTTCACCGAATCTTTGCCAGAATCCAGCCCATACATGCTGGCCGAAGTACTGAATGAATCGGAGTTGTCGAACTGAATTTCAACTTCGCCCGATTTATCTGCCAAAACACCTTCAATAATGGTCCAATCAAAACCATCATTTCTCAGTTGATTCCGTTTTAAGAGTTCCAGATTCTTCGGTATCGGTTCAACAGAAATGACCTTCGCGTTAGGGAAACGAGTGAAACTAAATGCAGACAGATAACCAACATTGGCTCCTACATCAATAATCACGGGATTCTGTTGGTTTTTTAGGACATGGTCCTTAATCTGATCAAAGCGATAATCGTCTGTGAAAAAGACTTCTTTGGCCGTGTGCATCATCCTTTGAGGAACCTCTACAGAAATGCCATTACTTGATTGTAAAATGAATGGTTCTTTCTTGACGATTCCCCATTTGTGTAGTAGGTAGGCGGGAAAGTTGCTCACATTCCTCACCATTCCGAATACCCTACCTCCTATCATGCCTTTTCTTCGATGCTCGGTTCTAACTTAAACACCCAAAACTTCTGACCAATGAAATTCATGACCGCACTGAATCCTGTGGCGCCAATGAAGGCAATGAAGTACTTGTTGGGAAGGTCTAAGATGTACGCGAAATGTTGCAGTAGAAAAAGCAAGGATGAATTGACAAGCACATTCATAACCAGCGAAAAAGCATACAAGGCAACGAATTTCGCGATACGCGAACTGGATTTATCCTTTTTCTTCCAAGTCCAAAGTTTGTTGAGTGAATACGTGACGCTCATGCCGCAGAGGAAGGAAATCGACTTTGCAACGGATTCGTTTGGTGCAAAACCAAAAAGTTTCTCCGGTATAAGTTGAAGCAGGAGGTAATAAAAGCCCAAATCGACCAACACGGCCAACACACCAATCATGGTGAATTTGACCACTTGCTTCTTCAGATCGGGCATCGAACTGAGTTTATCTAAGGGTGTCTTTTTGTTTTTAGGTATCAACGAAATACGCTTTAGGAGTTGGCTAGCAATTCACCGAACCAAGTTCACGCAAAGTAAACATAGATGAATAGTACTATTACCGTGACTAGGGCACTAGCGAGATAAATATTTTTCCAAGGGTCTATATTAACCTTGTCGGTGTACACAAGTTCGAAGCCCACTTTGGCTGGTTTCCATTTCCCAATAAGGAGCATGATGCATACGTTAAGCACAAAAAGAATGGCCATTACGTGAAGGAAATGTGGATAGCTAGCCCCTGATTCGATAACCATTGGTTTAAGCACAAACTGACTGATACTATATAGTACCACACCAGAAAAGATGGCAATTTTCGCAGCTATTGCGGGAACGAACTTAGTGAGATAACCTACCACAATGATGGTGAGAATGGGAATACTGTAGCATCCGTTCACCTCTTGCAAGTAGCCAAAAAGACCATCTGGCGCATTGGCAATAAGTGGTGCAATAAACATGGACAACAGGGCCAGGAAGGCTCCAAAAATCTTCCCCACTTTAACCACTTTCTTCTCGTTTGCATTCTTATCGAAATACTGCTTGTAAAGGTCGAAACCGAATAGCGTAACCGAACTATTGAGGGCCGAATTGAAGGAACTCAAAATGGCGCCAAACAGAACGGCTGCAAAAAAGCCTACTGCACCAGCTGGCAATACAGCATTGACCAACATCGGATAAGCCTGGTCAGGATTAGTGAGCGAATCGCCAAATAGGTGAAACGCAATAATTCCGGGCAGTACCACAATGAGGGGGCCGAGTATCTTAAAAACCGCTGCCAACACCAATCCTTTCTGGCCTTCTTTCAAACTTTTGGCTCCCAACGCACGCTGAATAATGGCTTGTTTGGTTCCCCAATAGAATAGCTGAACCAGCATCATTCCTGTAAAAATGGTCGAGAATGGCACTGAAGCACTTTCAGAACCCAATGATTCAAATTTTTCTGGATGTGACTTAATAATGATGTTCAGGCCATCAAGAACACTGCCGTCTCCTACCATCTGCAAACCAAACACAGGTATCAACATGCCTCCAATAATCAAACCTACCGCATTGATGCTATCGCTGACTGCCACCGCTTTCAATCCTCCAAAAATGGCATAGACGGAACCCACAATTCCGATACCCCAAACGGTAATCCATAAGGCAGTTGTTTCGCTCACATTCAGTAATTCGGGAATGGAGAACATGGTACTCAACGCCAACGCTCCCGAATAGAGCACAATAGGAAGCAAAACAATCACATAGCCACTGAGAAACAAGGCAGATGTAATGGAACGGGTAGCCACATCGTAGCGTTTCTCCAAAAACTCAGGAACCGTGGTAATACCTCCTTTGAGATAGCGTGGTAGCAGAAACATGGCCGTTATCACCATGGCAATGGCGGCCAAGGTTTCCCACGCCATTACGAGAATTCCTTCTCTAAAAGCCGCGCCATTCAATCCTACAATTTGTTCTGTAGAAAGATTGGTGAGCAGCAACGAACCAGCAATGACAACCGCTCCTAAGCTTCGTCCGCCAAGGAAATAGCCATCAGAAGAGCTATCGTCTGTAGACCGACTAAACCAGTAAGAAATTGCAGCTACCAAAGCCGTAAACCCAACGAAGGCCAGAATCTGCATCTATCCGTTTTAAATTGAAGATCAAAGAAAGTAAACTTCACTAACAAGTAGTGACCTTGAAACTTGCCTATTTAACTCCGAACGTTCGCTCACTATGTCGATGCCTACACTATCTGAATACCCAATACAAGGCTACGGTTGAGATGAAGATAAGCACACTCCAAACCACCACGATTTTGCTCGGCTTCATGTCGTAGCCTTCGTTCACAGGATAGACAATTTCACGTGTCTCTGGTTTGATGGCTGATACAACTAGCATGACCACCACACAGACAATGAAACTAATGGCCATGTGATGCAGGAAGGCGATGTGTGGGAATTGATAAAGCAGAAAAAGATAGACGGGTACGTTAATCAACATGCCGGCAACGGCAGCCTGCCATGATGCCTTTTTGTAGAAGAAACCTAGGAAGAAGGCCGCTACAATGCCGGGTTGGATACAACCCCACCACACTTGGATGAATTTGTAAAGTCCTTCGCCAAAATCGGCTACAAAACGTGTGCTTAAGCAAGCGATGACCACAAAGACCAAGGTAGCAATACGACCTACTCCGATGTAATGCTTGGACGATTCCTCTGGCTTCCAAGCCTTGTAGAAATCAATGGTAAAGATGGTTGCTGCTGAGTTCAATAAGGAATCGAGCGTACTCATGGTAGCACCGAAAAGAGCGGCAAACATGATTCCGACCATCCCAACGGGAAGCAGGTTTTTCAGCAATGTTGGGTAAGCAAGATCCGCATTCGGTATCTGGTCTGCATACAATTCAAAGGCGATGATACCCGGAAAGACAACAATCATTGGCATTATCAGTTTCAAACTAGCGCCAAACAACACTCCCTTCTGCCCTTCCGAAAGACTTTTGGCCGCCAACGTTCGCTGGGTAATAAACTGATTTAATCCCCAATAGAAGATGTTGGGTAGCCACATGCCACCAATGAATACTGCTGTCCACGGTAATTCGGGATGATTGGCAGGGAGAACGGTATGCAATCGTCCGGCAGAAAGTTCTACGAAACTATCCCATCCGCCTACAGCGTCCATCGCTAAAAACGTGACAATCACCCCTCCAACAAGCAATGCCGTTCCCTGAATTACATCTGACCAAACAACCGCTTTCAATCCACCATAAATAGTGTAAATTCCTGCTATGCCGCCTATTACCCATACACCTAGGGTCATGTCGATGTTGAAGATGGTGTGCATGGCAATGGCACCCGCATACAGCACCGTTGCCATGGTAACGCCTGCATACATGAACAACAGGCCAAAACCCATTAGCATTCGTGGCCATTTGTTGTAGCGATATTCTAAGTACTCTGGAATGGTATAAATACCCGAACGCAAGAAACGCGGCAAAAGAAATAATGCCACAATAATTAGGGACAGAGCCGCAATCCATTCATAACTGGCAATGGCCATTCCAATTTCGGCCATGTAGCCTTGCCCTGCCATTCCCACAAAATGCTCGGTTGAAATGTTTGAGGCGATGAGCGAAAGCCCAATCATCCACCACGTCAACCCTCTTCCTGCAAGGAAATAATCTTCAGAAGTTTCTTCTTTTCGGCCAGCCCAAAGTGAAACTCCGAGCACAAGTAAAACAAAGGCTGTAAATGTGATTAAGTCAATTACACTAAATTCCATGATTGTCGATTTGCGAAAGCACTAAACTACAAATCAACTATTGAGGTGGTCAGAAAAATTCTTTGACCTAGCGTAGTTTAAGAAGGTCAACGTCAGACTTGCTGATTTCCACAGCGACTTCATTCCTTCGATTAAAGAGCTCAAAAGGAGCGTTGTAGCCCAAGAACCAAGGCTCAGATTGTAGTTCTATTCCCATGGTTTTTAGCGTAGAGACGAGCTTTTCTGCGTTCTCCGCAATTTTATCATCGCTGGCCCAACCACCAAAACGTATGGCAACCACATACCTCTCTCCTACTTCAGAAAACTTCACGCCACGGTCTTTCGGTGTTGGAAGCTCTTCCATTTTCATATCCGCTGGCATCACAAAACTCATTTCTGAGCCTAATTCATTAAAAGCCATGTGAACGGGTGCTGTCATGGCAATGGATTGACTCTTGTCATTTCCACCGAAAATATAGCCGGCCAACACACGGAAGTTTTGGTTGGAACTGCTGCGATAACTGCTGCTCGAATCTCTAACGGAAGCCATAACGGCCTTCGGATAATAGCGTGCTTCGAGCTTGTCGTTCTGCCAAAGCACTTCGTAAGGTTGTTGTTCTGTTTTTGCCATTTCCATTGATATGTAAGCCTGTGCTGCGGTGACTACCAAAAGCACTACGGCCAATATGATTATTGCTATTCTCATTTTGTCTAAAGTTCTGATAACGAAACAGAAACGGTTTGACTTAGTTCACACAGCGGATTGTTTTGTTTAACGATTGATTAAAAACATTTAACAATATTGTGTGTTTGATTAGCACAACGGATACAAGGGAAGTGAAAGAGACAATTTTATCAGTAACAGGCTTAGAGAAGTACTACGGTAATTTTCATGCCTTAAAAGGACTGAATCTGGAAGTGAAACGAGGCGAAATCTTCGGACTACTTGGTCCGAATGGTGCTGGAAAGACAACCATGATTCGAATTCTTGTTGGGTTGATTAAACCAAATAAAGGCACTGTTCGCTATTTCGATAAGATTGATTTGAAAGACCTGAATGATGTGCTTCCGCGAATTGGTAGCATTATCGAGGAGCCTCGCTTTTATCCTTACCTAAGTGGGAAATTGAACTTGCAGGTTTCTGCTCGCTATTACCCAAAAGGAATTACCAATAAGCGCATTGCAGAACTCATTGAGTTGGTTGGTCTGACTGGTCGCGAGAAGGACCGCGTTTCGACCTACTCGCAAGGAATGCGTCAACGCCTAGGTATTGCGCAAGCCATGCTGAACGACCCAGAGATTATCATTCTAGACGAACCGACAAATGGTCTCGATCCGAAGGGAATCATTGAATTAAGGCAGCTTATCATTCGATTGAAAGAGGAATTTGGAAAGACGGTGATTCTGTCATCCCATATCCTTTCTGAAGTGGAACAGATGGCTGATAGCATGGCCATTATCAATAAAGGTATTTGTGTATCGCAAGGAAACGTGGCGGAACTGCTCTCGAGCAATTCGGTAGCTGTGAGTTTGGAAACAAATGACCTTCCAGCTTCGAAAGTGATGATTGAAGCCATGGGTTACAAGGTAATACTTGACCAACACGCGCTCAATTTCCAAACAGAATTGGATGCTATTCCAAATGTGGTGGCAAAACTGACCAATGCAGAACAAAAAATATATCGCCTCGACCACAGGCGCAAATTGGAAGACTACTTCCTAAAACTGACCGCAGCGTGAGACGGATACTTGAAGCAGAATTTATTAAGGCGTTTACACGCCCAAGGAGCTACATCGGAATGGGCTCCATCATTGCATTGGTGGTGCTTATTGATGCATCTTTCTATTTTACAGGGAAGGAATACATCGACCTATTGTTCCAAAACTTCGATCAGGTGTTCTCGCTAGAAGGAACGGTTGTGAATGGAAACCTCATCTGTTTCATCATCCTCCAAACACTGATTATTCAATTGCCGCTGCTGGTGGCATTGGTTACGGGCGACCTCATCTCTGGCGAATCCGCCATGGGAACCCTCCGCTACTCCATTACCAAACCAATCAGTCGCTTCAAATTCATTTCTGCCAAGTGGATTACCGCCATGCTTTACTGCTTGGGAATTCTACTCTTGCTAGGGATTTTCGCCTACGGATTATCGATTATCATATTTGGCCCTGGCGATTTATTGGTAATTAATGCCGATGGACTTGTGATAATTAGGGACGCAGAGTTGTTCTGGCGATTCATGGCTTCTTTCGTGTTCGCATTCATCAGTTTGACCACTGTTGCTTCACTTTCGTTGATGCTTTCGGCCTTCTCTAACAATAGCGTTGGCCCTATCGTGCTAACCATGGTTATCATCATCGTCTTCACGGTGATCAGTTCGTTCGAAATGAGTTTCTTCGACCCAATCATGCCATTCCTATTTACTAACCACATGGGACTGTGGCGCAGACTCTTTTCCGACCCAATACCAACTGCCGAAATCGTGCAATCTGCTGGCATTCTTGTGCTGCATTCACTCGTTTTCTTCGGCATCACCCACTATCATTTTAAGAACAAAGACATCATCGAATAATGAAAAAATTAACCGCTATTACCCTATTAGTCGCTGCCACCAACTTCAGTTGGGCGCAGAATGCCAACGAAATCGTCAAGAAGATTCGCACCAACTTTGCGACAATCAACGATTTGAAATGCGATGTGCAGATGAACTTCGACATTCCAGGTGTGGCCATTGAGAAGATAACTGGAAAGATGTTTTACAAGAAGCCAGACAAGTTCCGCGTGCAGACCAAAGGCTTGATTTTTCTGCCTAAGCAGAATCCTTTTCAGCAGTTAGAATTGTTGGACAATCCAAGTTCCTACATCGCCATTTTGGCTGGAGAATCGAACGTGAACGGCATTGCTTGCCACAACATCAATATTATTCCCAACAATCCTGAGGAGTTAGTAATTATGCGTTTGATGGTTGGAAAACAGGACGGGCGCATTCACAAATCGGAATTGACCTTAAAACGTGAAGGCACGGTTACTTACTTTAACACGTACGCAAACGCAACAGATGTTTTGCCACGTGAAATGGAATTTGTTGCTGATTTTCGCAGATTCAAAATGCCGAAAGCCATTAGTGGTGACTTCAGCAGCACACCTGTTCGTGAAGATGAAGTGCAAGGAAAATATGAAACAGGCAAAGTGAAAATGATTCTTTCGAACGTAGAATTGAACCGAAAAGTGGACGATAGCGTGTTTACAGACTCTGGATCATGAAGAACATTCTCATCATTGGAGCCAGTTCTGGCATTGGAAAAGCGCTTGCAAAGCAAGTAGCGGATCAAGGAAATAATGTATTCGGCACGTACAACAGCTCCGAACCTGAACCATCGGAACAGATTGAATATCATCATCTGAATGTGCTGGACTTGGAACTTGATTTGAGTTTCGTTCCTGATGAATTGCACGGATTGGTTTACTGCCCTGGAAGCATCAATCTGAAGCCGTTTCACCGCATAAAACCGGAGGAATTCATTGATGATTTGCATTTGCAGGTAATTGGCGGGATTCGAGTGGTGCAAGCATTGCTCCCAAAGCTCAAAGCTGGCAAAGGTTCCATCGTGTTCTTCTCTACCGTTGCCGTGCAGCAAGGATTCAATTTCCATTCGCAGGTAGCGGTTTCAAAAGGCGCGATTGAAGGGCTGACACGTTCGCTGGCTGCAGAATTCTCACCTACCATCCGTGTAAATTGCATCGCACCATCATTAACAGACACACCATTGGCCGAGAAGTTACTGAACTCAGACCAGAAGCGAGAAGTCAATGCAGAACGGCATCCATTGAAGCGAATTGGAACTGCAGAAGATATTGCCAATGCAGCGGCATTCCTCCTATCCGATGAAAGTTCGTGGATGACAGGGCAAATACTAAAAGTTGACGGAGGCATGTCTTCCATAAAAGCATAAACCATGTTTGGATTATTCAAGAAAAAAACGGAGCGAGAAAAGCTCAACGATAAGTACAAGAAGTTGATGACCGAAGCTTTCGAGCTCTCGAAAATCAACCGAACCGCCAGCGATAGCAAGTACGCACAGGCAGATGCCGTTCAAAAGAAAATGGATAGCCTCGAGTCTTGAATTTGCTCGTATCTTTTGAGAAAATCTCATGAAGGTTCTTCTCACTGGTACCACCGGCTATGTTGGCAAGCGATTGCTGTTGCTACTCCTCGAACAAGGACACGAGGTTGTTTGCTGCGTTCGCGATAAGGAACGGTTTCCCAAAACAGGCAAATATTCCGACCAAAGAATAAAACTGCTCGAAATAGACTTTCTGGATGATAATGCTGCGGATGCGATACCAGCAGACATTGATGCCGCTTATTACCTCATCCATTCCATGAGTGCCAGCACTTCGGACTTCGAAAGTTTGGAAGCCATTTCTGCACGAAACTTTGTCCAACTCATCAATCACACCCAGTGTAAGCAAATCATCTACTTGGGTGGAATTGTTAATGAAAAAGACCTTTCCAAACATCTCCGTTCTAGGAAAAATGTAGAACTAGTTCTGAGAGAAGCCATAGCACCTGTCACTGCTCTCAAAGCTGGAATCATTGTCGGTTCTGGAAGCGCATCATTTGAAATCATTCGTGATTTGGTGGAGAAGCTTCCTGTAATGATTACGCCAAAATGGTTGAACACCAAATGTCAGCCCATTGGTATTCGAAATGTGCTCGAGTTTCTTAATGGCGTTTTAGGTAAGGAGTTTACCCTCAATAAATCGTATGATATTGGCGGACCTGACGTGCTCACGTACAAGCAAATGCTCTTGCAATTTGCCAAGGTCCGTGGCCTCAGCAGATACATTCTGATTGTTCCAGTAATGACTCCGAAGTTATCTTCCTATTGGCTGTATTTCGTCACGGCCACTTCCTTCAAGTTAGCCGCAAATTTGGTCGACAGTATGAAGATTGAAGTGATTGCCAAACAAAACGACCTAGC
The DNA here is from genome assembly GCA_041687875.1 of Flavobacteriales bacterium. GTDB lineage: Bacteria > Bacteroidota > Bacteroidia > UBA10329 > UBA10329 > UBA10329. The sequence goes on from JBDNJH010000133.1 coordinate 10,265, forward strand.
AAAAAAATTAGGAATAATACCCTTGTCTTACGATGAGTCGGTTCGACTGGCATTTCAGCGAATTGAACAAAACAATGTCGTTTCAAGTTGGAAGGATGCACTTGCATCCAGCTTTGCGGACAACACGCTTTACGACCACATCAACGTTCCACAGCACGGCTGTTTCATTGACAGCAGAAGTATGTCTATCGGATTAAACCAAGATGACGTTTTGGAGAATATTTGGCGCATTGGCGGAGAACGAGGTTGGTACTACGGCAACTGGCTTTGGACTATCAGAGGCTTTTTGGACAAACTGTTCGGAGGAGTTGGTGTGAGGCGCGGAAGACGCAGCCCGACCGAACTCATTGGTGGTGATTCTGTTGATTTTTGGCGGGTACTTGTTGCCGATAAAGCCAATTCCAGATTGCTATTATATGCAGAAATGAAATTACCTGGAGAAGCGTGGCTGGAGTTCAAAATAGAACAGAACGGTTCTGAAAATCGATTGATTCAAACTGCCACCTTCCGCCCCAAAGGTCTGCTTGGTCGACTTTACTGGTACAGCGTTCTTCCGTTTCACTTCTTCGTCTTCGAAGGAATGCTGAAGAATGTGGCTCGATACAGAGCATAAAAAAAACCGCCACCAAATTTCATCGGTAGCGGTTTATATTTTGGTTGAAGGGTACTTATTTCGGCATTACAACTGTGTCAATTGCATGGATTACTCCATTTGATGCAGCAACATCAGCAATTACAACAGTAGCAACATTTCCTTTCTCATCGGTCAGAATTACGTTCTTTCCTTTCAAAGAAGCAATCAACTTTCCACCTTGAACGGTAGTAATTTCAAACTTTCCTTTGTTTTTTTTAATGGCTTCGATTACTGCAGCAGCTTTGAATTCTCCAGCTACCACGTGGTAAGTCAACACAGCTGTTAAGGTTCCCTTCGCTTCTGGCTCCAATAGACCGTCTACAGTTCCTGCAGGAAGTTTAGCAAAAGCAGCATTTGTTGGAGCAAAAACCGTGAACGGACCCTCGCTGCTCAACGTGGCAACTAGATCAGCTGCTTTTACTGCTGCTACCAACGTGCTGAAATCTTTATTTCCTGCCGCAACTTCTACAATCGTTCCGTCTCCATCTTTTCCTCCGTTGTTCGCAAAAACAGCAGATCCGGTTATGGCAACCGTCATTAGGGCAATCATTACTTTTTTCATTGTACTTTTTTTTTTAAGTGTTTAGTTGATGATGAAACATGGTTTCTGTCGTTTTGTTTAATTACTTAATAAAAATAGTAAAACATTTATTCGAGTCGTCATGTTGAGTGGAGCAAGAATTACAATAACTAACACTTACCAACATGAAACGATCAGACCAGTTTTTCCTCGTCTCGGCATTTTTCTCCTTTCTCTTTTCAGTGTACCTCTGGTTCATTGGACAACGTGAAGAAGGAATTTTTGTCGGAATTTGGGTGCCCTCCATTCTGAGTGCCGCCATTCTTATTAAGCAAATAACCAACGGAAACAAACAGCAACCATGATAACGAACACATTCATTTTCATATTTGGCGCTGCCATGTTCAGTATTTGGGCCATTGCTTCCTACATGGAGTTAAAGAAAATCAACGACAAACCAGAAGATTTCCGCTAATTCAGTTAAACTATACCCAGTTGTTTCTGCCCAAAGAGAATAGAATGCCAACTTGAATGAGAATGGGGCTTACAATACCTTCGTAAAATAATTCACGAAGTTTAACCCCTAAATCATTTGATGAGGATGCGTTACTCAGTTTTAAAAAGTTACTTTGAAACTGTCCGTGTAGCACGGATTACGTTCGAGGTAAAATATGAGACGTAATTTTTTCAATTCGAGGCAAATAATTAAACAACATGGAAGTTGAACTTGTATCTGAACTAACGGGACTGGATGGTTCGGTATACAGCTTGGAAAAAGCTGGAAATTCAAACCGATTCTATTCTGGAAGCAACGATCAAATTGTTGTAGAGTGGGATTTGGAGCAAATGCAGCCAGTAAAAGCTGTGGCTAGTCTTCCGAGTCGTTCTTATGCTTTGAAATATATCCCTGAGCACAACTTGCTGGTAGTGGGGAATTACGATGGCGGAATGCACATAATCGACCTAGAAGCAGGAAAGGAAATTCGGCTCTTTCAACTTCATACCAAGACAATTTTCAATATTGAATATGATCAAAAGCGAAAAAGGGTAATTAGCCTTAGTGCCGATGGCAGTTACGCTGTTTGGAGTCTTCTAGATTTCCAACTACTGCACCATGAAGTTCTTACTCATTTAAAAGTGCGTTGCGTAGCGTTTAGGGTTGATAAAGACGAAATGGCCATAGGCTGTGGCGATGGAACAATTCGCATCATTCATACTGAAACGTTCCAACAATTAGCGCAACTAGAAGGTCATGCCGTAGATTTCTCGGTAACTTGTTTGGCTTACACCCCTGATAAAAAACAGCTCATTTCTGGTAGCCGAGATGCACGTCTCAACTTTTGGGATTTGAAATCGGGCTACGAACTGGTGAATAAGATTCCAGCTCACAACTTTGCCATTTATAGCATCGTTTTTCACCCTTCAAAACCATTCTACGCAACCGGTAGCAGAGACAAGACCATTCGTATTTGGGAGCTTGGTAAAATTAGACCGATAAGAACCATTGATTTCAGTATTGGCGGACATAAGAATTCCGTAAACAAGTTGCTGTGGTCCGATTTTAACGATTACCTCATTTCTACGGGCGATGACCGATCCATTAAGGTTTGGAAAATAGCGCTTTGAGTACACAAATTCAGAATATTCATCTCAGAAGGATTCATTGGGCTGTATTCAGTCCATCACTCCTCGCCTATCCGTTTCGTACCAATTATTTTAAGGATGAAAAACATGAAGAAATAGTGTTGCAAAAGCTAAACGAATTGGACAAAAAACCTGACTTGGTAAACGCTCATTTCAACAATCTTGGCTACATGCCAATGGGCAAATATTTTGAGCAACTACTGTTCTTTATTCTCGATAAGGACGAACGCTACGAGGTCGTTCTCAAGAACCATCAGATTAAAGAAGGAAACCAAACCATCGGTGAACTCGACCTGATTGTACGTGATCTAGGAACCAACTGTCTGGAACACTGGGAAATTGCGTTGAAGTTCTATTTACAAAGCAATGCTTCTCCTAACCACGCTCAAATGATTGGTCCAAATGCAATGGATAACCTTGGCCGTAAAATGGAGAAGCTGACCAAGTATCAAATGCCACTTTCAAACCATAGTTCAGTCAACTATTTGGTTGGAGTCGCAAAAACCGAACCCAAACTATTCATGAAAGGACAGTTCTTTTACCACTTGGGAAATGAAGTCATGCTACCAATGGAAGCAAATCCTCAACACGAAAAACATTGGTGGTGTCATCTTTCGGAAATTGAAGGTATGATTAACGAAGATTTTCACTGGTGCATTTTAGAAAAACCAAATTGGATTGGAATTTATCAAGCAAGCGAAACCTCTCGCCTGCTGAGTTCGAATCAGATGACAAAACACCTGATTAGTCAACTAAACCTTTATGGCAATTCGATACTAGTTGCAGGAATGTCTTTAACCAGATTTGGCTGGACTGAGCAAACCAGAGGTTTTGTGGTATCCGAAAATTGGCCAAGCATCACATATAGTAACTGATATGTATTTCGTTGATGGTAGAAAACATGGAGGGTTATCTCGCTAGTGTAAAGATTTTAAAATAGGCATACTAATGAATGTAATTTCCATGTATCTTCGTTGTATGGGAAGAACAGGTATGAGTTTGTCTATCAATGAAGGGGAACTTCACGAGTTGAGGGTGATGTCACGCAGCAGTAAA
>JBDNJH010000134.1:0-16957 GCA_041687875.1 Flavobacteriales bacterium
CATATCATCGCGCTCTTCCTGCGTCCACGGATAGGCTCTCGAACCGGTGGATGCACCAGACCCACGCGAATCAACGCTTACCAGCGCATAACCATTTGCCAGTACGGTTTTGAAGAATTTACCCAGCGGTCCGTTTGGTGGAGCGCTTAACCAACTGTAAGGCCATTTCAAATCAAAATCTCGCCAGTAACGCCATTGATGCAAAATGGTCGGAAATTTTCCCAAATCGCCCTTTTTGTACTTCGGCACATACACGTCAATGGCAATTTTAATGCTATCGCGCATTACCAAATAGTAGCTGTCGCGTGTGTAATTCTTGAATTTGGCACTCTTCTCCCAATCATACTTGGCAGGCGATTCCTCATTTGAATCGGACGGCACATAGCCTTTCGCGTCCTTGTATTGTGCTTCCGCGATGAAAAAGGAGAAAAGGAAAAAGGAGAAAAGGACTGTTCTGAGCATGTTTGCGTTTGGGGGTGCAAAAGTACCCGTCAAGTCCTGTTTGAACCAGTTAATTGTTGCAGAAACCTTTAAAGTTTGGGGTTCTACTGGTATTTTAATGGAAATGAAAGATTTTAGGCGATGGGCAGTTCCATGAGGCTGATACGAATTACGAATAAAAAACGAATATGACGAATGCGGAATCATAAACGGAAGGAGTATTCGTCATATTCGTACACGATTCGTAATTCGTATCAGCCCTGCCAAACTTTCTGGAAACCTTTGACCTTTCGTTAGTCCCATTAAATTCGTTGTAGTACCTTGTTTAGCAATATCTTCACCAACTATGCTCCTTAAGCAGGTCTTTTAGCGTTTGAAGGTATTCTCTCAGCTCAGTCTCAGAGGTTTCATGTCCTTTGACAATCTTCAACGTAATCGGGTTTTCATCTAAGTGCTCATAGATGGCAGGATGCGTCCTTTTGAGCTTCATTGTGAGCTCAGTAATCTCTATTATCAGCTTTGTTGTTGACATGTGGTCAAGGTAACTAATCCAAAAGGCGATTGCAATACTTAAGACAGATTTCTTGTTGCCGCGAGAATGCTCAGTCCTTTTCCCCAATCACATCCTCCCAATACGAAACCTGTTCTTCTCGGTTTACACTAATGCGTGCTTGGTCATTGTACAATTCCACCTTACCTTCCACACAAATAATCTTGCCTAGGAATTCCTTCTCTGGGTCATAACTGAAATTGTTCTGATTGTTCTTCCAAATGCTGGCATAGAACACGTTTCGAGGATATTTCTGATCGAAATTGAGATAAACCGCATCCTTCCTGCTGCGTTTGCTGGCAACCACTGTTCCGCAGATCTTCACCTTCTCACCCACCTTATATTTTGCCTGAAGCGTATTGAAATAACCTTTCGGAAGCGGTGCTTTTAGTGGCGCAACTTCTCCAAATTGCGAGTTCTCCTCATGTACCCAACCTTCCATCGTACTCATGGCTTCCATTCTGTTCTCCTCTGCATCATCCAAGGAACTAAAAAAGTCCAATCCTGTAAGTTTTTCAATCTCATCCACGCTGGTCACATAACCCGAAATAGGATACGCGCAATGGTCGTTGGGCATCAAAAAAGCGATGGCTTTCTTTTCGTCTCCATCAAGGTCGAGCACAATCTTGTAGAATTGTTCAGGAATGGAGACCTGATTGCCGCCCTGCTGCTTCAATCCGTCTTTCAGAACTGGCCCTGTCACCACATAAACGAACTCATTGAAGTCGATGACATACGTTCGAATCCATGATTCCAACTCGGCCCAGCGTTCGCGGTTGAACTCCGGTTTCTGTGGACTCATGTTACTGTAGAAATAACTTTCGCTCAGGGCTTTTTGGCTCCAACGGAAATCTGCCGAAGGCGCCAAATGACCACGGTCGTAGCCGAAACCATCATACTCCATCGTTCCATCGGCAGCAATTTTCTTCAAGAAATAATCTTCCTCCTGAGATGAGCCTGTTGTCACAAGCGAATCAATCCGGAAATCGTTTGTCCGCGAAACGTTGGCAAATTCCACCTCCGGAATAACGATGTGCTGCACCCACGCAGCCTGTTCGTGCTTTTCCGAATAACCCAACGTCAATGCAGCGTGCTTCACGACCTGAACATCCTCCGCATATTTTGGATAACTGATTTGGTCAAGTTCTTCCCTTATCCACTGAAGTCGCAGTCCTTCCAACTCATCTAGAATTTGCTCCGTCTCAGCTTCTATTTCGGAAAGTCGTTTTGTTTTTGAGGTAATCTGTTGGTCAATTTCCTGTCCATTTATGACAGAGGAAGCGGCCAAAAGCATGACCAAAAAGAGTAATCGCATGGCCAAATATCGCAATATCATTTACCGCTGTTCCGTGTTGATATTTATATAGGGTTAAGAATTGTCAACGATTCTCTAACTTTTTGCATCTTCGTGCATCATGGAAACAATCGAAGTAACCGAAATGGCCGCATTGGCCGCACAGTTTGTCAACAGCACCGATAAGCACGTTTTCCTAACGGGAAAAGCGGGAACGGGCAAGACCACCTTCCTGCGGCAATTGGCCGCATCTACGCACAAACGGCATGTGATTTTGGCCCCAACTGGCATTGCCGCGCTCAATGCCAATGGCGTTACCATTCATTCTCAGTTCCTACTTCCGTTCGGAACATTCTTACCAGACAGGAATCTGCCGATGGAACTGCCAGGTGGTACCAATTTCTACACACAGGATACGCTGGTAAGAAGGCATCCGCTCAACGCCAAAAGACGTGACGTACTACGCAATATCGACCTCCTTATCATTGATGAGGTGAGCATGTTGCGTGCAGATCTGTTGGATGTCATTGATGCACGGATGCGGTTTGTAAAACGCAATCATCGCCTTCCGTTCGGTGGCGCACAACTGCTCATGATAGGCGATATGTATCAACTGCCACCTATTGTGAAGGACCACGAATGGAGCAAGCTGCGCGATTATTACGCCAGTCAACATTTTTTTGAGGCGCGTGCGCTAAAGGAAAGCGGGTTTGTTTACGTGGAACTGGACAAGATCTTCCGCCAACGGGATGATGCGTTCATCGCCATTCTCAACAATCTGAGAAATAATGCCATCACCGCCAGCGACATACAGACCCTGAACGAACATTACCGTGAGGAGCGAGACATTCCGGAGAACGTAATAACGCTTACCACACACAATTACAAGGCAGACAATCTGAACCGAATGGCGTTGGACAAGATCCAAGGAGAGACATTTTACTTTCAGGCAGACGTGAAGTCCGATTTTCCGGAGCACATTTTCCCTGTGGCTGAAAGTCTGGAGTTGAAAAAAGGGGCGCGTGTCATGTTTGTGAAGAACGATGCCGAAGGCGATGCCTATTACAATGGCAAATTGGCAACCGTAACTGCTATCAATGAGAAGGAAATTGAGGTGCTGATGGACGGGGCCTCTGCGCCATACGTACTGAAAAAGGAAAAATGGGAGAACAAAAAATATACGGTTGATGAAACGGTGAAAGACCTGAAGGAGGAAGTGATTGGCCAGTTTTTTCAATATCCAATCAAGCTGGCGTGGGCCATTACGGTACACAAATCGCAGGGATTAACCTTTGAGAAAGCCATGATTGATGTGGGGCAGGCGTTTGCGCCTGGTCAGGTGTATGTGGCACTTTCGCGATTGACATCGTTAGACGGACTGATACTTCGCACGAAGATTGACCCGAATGTGGTTTCTACCGATGCACAGGTGGTGGAATTCGGCAAAACAAAGGAGCGGCAGGAACCGCTTCCGAATATTCTGAAGAACGAGCAACGCAACTATTTGGCAAACCTGCTTGGTTCCACTTTCGATTTTGATGAAGTGACCCAGACCATTCAGCGCATTCTTCAAAAGAACGACACGGTGGGTCAGTTTGAAGACCCCGAAATGCGCTCTGCGCTGGATGTGCTTTCAAATAATATGAAGGCACAGAAAGCGAACACACGCAAATTCGTTCAGCAACTTCATTTCTGCTTGCAGGAAAACGACAATCAGCGGATGTTAGACCGAATTGAAAAAGGCAGTAAGTATTACATCGAGTTTGTAGAAAACAACCTTCGGCTGTTGCTTAAACACATCGAAGAGGTAAAGCAGTTTTCGCGCACCAAAACCTATATCACTGCTTTGGATGAGGTTGACCTAATTCTGATGAAGAAATGGGAACAGATGGACAAGTCGCACCAAGTGGCGCAATGCATCATAGAAGGCAGGGAGATAAAACCGAATTTGGAACGGGACACCGAACGAAATCTGCTGCGCAGGAAACTCACTTCGGATGCCACCAAGGAGGCGGAGAAAAACCCCAAGAACACCAAGACGAAATCGGGAAAAACGAGAAAGCCGAAAAAGGAAGGCGCACCTAAAGCAGAGAAAGGCAGTACTTATAAACTGACCTACGGCCTTGCCAAAGAAGGATTGTCCATTGCCAAAATAGCTGAAGCACGCGAAATGGCTCTGACGACCATCGAAGGCCACATTGCCCGTGGAATTGAAGAAAAGGAACTGACCATTGATACGTTTATGGATAAAGACGCCCGCGAAACCATTGAACAGGTTTTGAAAGGCAATCCGAATGAGAATTCAGGATTCGTTTATGGGAAATTGGCGGGTAAATTTTCGTACGGGCAAATCCGTATGGTGCAGGCGTATTTGGCAAAACCGTAAAACCGTATGTAGAGACGTAGCATGCTACGTCTCTACATACGGTTTTACGCCCAAACCTTCGTCCCCTCCGTACAATTGGCACAAATGTCAATTTCGCTGCGGCTACGGAAAAGGGACGTTCGGAATTCTTGGTATTTCTCTCCTTGCCAAATCTCGTCAAAGGTGTTCTGTTTCAAGTCGCCCAACTGATGGGTTGCATCCTTATCAAAACAGCAAGGAACCACCAATCCATCCCAAGTAAGTACGCATGAATGCCACAGTTTCCAGCAATGGTTTAAGAGTGGGTTTTTTAGGGAGGTTTGCCCTTCGGCTGTCTTCTTATAACGGCTGTACTTCTGATTATCTGGAATGAGGTTATTCGGGTCGTTCTCGTAATCGTAAATCTGCGCGGTTTTAAAACGCACTTCATCTACCCCAACTTCTTTGCCCAGTTTCTTCACATCTTCTAGTTGATGTTCGTTCGGTTTTACAACCAAGAATTGAAAGATGAGATGAGGCGTTTTTGAATTCAATTCTTTCTTCCACTTCACCACATTTTTTGCTCCTTCAATCACCTTTTCCAAATTTCCGCCAATGCGGTAATTCTCATAGGTTTCTTGAGTGGTTCCATCAATGGAAATAATCATTCTGTCCAAGCCACTTTCTACTGTTCGCTTGGCATTTTCATCTTTTAGATAATGTGCATTTGTACTTGTGGCAGTGTAGATGCCTCTATCAGAAGCATATTTCACCATATCCAAGAAATCAGGATTAAGGTACGGCTCGCCTTGGAAGTAGAAAATAAGATAAAGCAGGTCGTTTTTCAATTGCTCCACCGTATCTCTGAAAAAGCCATTGTCCAACATTCCAGTCGGTCGCGTAAACTGTCGCAAACCACTCGGGCATTCTGGACAACGGAGGTTGCAACTTGTGGTCGGTTCGAAGGAAACACTTATCGGAACTCCCCATTGTGTGGGCTTGCCCGTCCATTTACTGTAGTAGAAACTGAACAGCACTTTTAGCGCGTTCCAAGCTCTGCGAAGTGTGACCTTCCGCATAAAATTGAGCCCGTCTTTTATACTTCCGTTAAGTTCCATTTGCCCCATTAGTCCCTCAAAGGGGAATTTTGCGACTGCAAAGTTGTCGTTTTTAAGCCACCATCCTAACTGGAGGTGTTCTATCTCCTTTTTGGGGAGTTGGGGGGCTTCTTTACATTTTCACCAGAACAATCCCAATCATCACAAAAACGACACCTATCAATCGCGTCTTACTGAAATCTTCCTTCAGAATCATATAGCCAGCCACTGCCCCAAAAACCACCGAAGCTTCGCGCACCGCCACAATGCGGCTAACTGGTGCAATTTGCATCACATATAAGATTATGAGGTAGCTGCTGGTGGCAATGATGCTAATCAGAATCGTGGGCTTCAAAAGGGCTCTCACGGTTTCGCGCATTTCTGATCTGCGTTGGATTAGAACATACGGCAGAAACATCAAAACCGAAATAATTTGTGAAGCCGCCATAACAGGAATTGGATGGATTTCCGCCACCAGAAGTTTATCGAAAATGGTGTAGCTCATTATCAGCGAGCCGCAAATTAAAGCTAGAAAAATGCCTTTGGGCGAAGTTACTGTTCGGTTTCTGCGATACGAGAGTATGCCAATGCCCGAAATGACCGTAAGCACTCCGATGCCAGAAATGGTGGTTAACTGCTCGTGCAAAACCACTATCGAAAGCACAATGGCACCTGCGATTCCACTGCCTCTCACAATCGGATAAAGCGTACTGATGTCACCATTCATATAGGTAAAAGTCAACACGAATCCGTAAACTGCATGAAAAATACCTGTTGCTAGCAGTATCACAACCAAATCAGCGGTCAGTCGAACTTCGCCAAGGAACGGAATAGACATGGGTCCCATAACAACAGAACTGAACAGAAACGAAAGATAAATGACGCTGTAATTGCCCGCGTATTTTTTGGCTACAAGATTCCAGGATGCGTGCAAAAGCGCACTCGAAAGCACCAAAAGGAACATTAGTGTTGACACAGGACAAAGGTTGAGTATTCCCGTCTGAGGTTGGGTCTGGCAGGAAACGATATGCAGAAAGTTTCAAACACGTTTTTCCCTTTCTCCTTTTCTCCCAGTTAGAGATTAGTTGTGCTGAACTTCGTTTCGCATATTCGCACTCAAATCCAAAATGTGCATATTAGTAATTCGCAACCAAACCCATGAAAGGACCAATCTCAAAATTTGCAGAAGAACATTTCCGCCATTTCAACGCAGCCGCCCTGATGGACGCGGCTAAAGGCTATGAAACCCATTTGGCCGAAGGCGGAAAGATGATGATAACCCTAGCTGGCGCGATGAGCACTGCCGAGTTGGGTCGGTCGTTGGCCGAGATTATCCGCCAAGGAAAAGTGGATATTATTTCTTGTACAGGTGCCAATCTTGAAGAAGATTTGATGAACCTCGTTGCCCACAATCATTACAAGCGCGTACCGAATTATAGAGACCTTTCTCCGCAAGACGAATGGGACCTTTTAGAAAGTGGATATAATAGAGTTACAGATACCTGCATTCCTGAAGAAGAGGCTTTCCGAAGGCTTCAAAAGCCCATTTTCAAAGCTTGGAAAGATGCACAGGATGCAGGCGAGCGATTTTTGCCGCATGAATACATGTACAAGATTCTTTTGAACGGAGATTTGGAACAATTCTATCAAATTGACCCGAAGAATTCGTGGATGTTGGCCGCTGCCGAAAAGAACTTACCAATCATCTGTCCGGGATGGGAGGATAGCACCATGGGAAACATTTTTGCTTCCTATTGCATCAAAGGAGAATTGAATCCGTCTACTATGAAAACGGGAATCGAATACATGATGTGGCTTTCCGATTGGTACATCAAAAACTCAAGCGGAAAAGGCGTTGGATTCTTCCAAATTGGAGGTGGAATAGCGGGCGATTTCCCAATCTGTGTTGTGCCCATGTTGTATCAAGATCTTGAAATGACCGACATTCCATTCTGGAGCTACTTCTGCCAGATTTCGGATAGCACGACCAGTTATGGTTCTTATTCTGGAGCCGTTCCGAATGAGAAAATCACTTGGGGAAAGCTGGACATCAACACGCCAAAATTTATTGTGGAAAGCGATGCAACCATTGTTGCGCCACTCATTTTTGCATGGTTGCTAGATTGGTAAGCTTCTGTTTTGAATCCATTACGTTTACTATTAAGTAAAATCCCCTTACGTTCTATTACCTTCATGGCTTCTCAACCCCGAGATATGACGCATATTTTACGAATCACCCTTTTTGCTCTATTCATATCCTCTGCCGCCATAGCGCAGGATAACATGGGAATTGGAACGCTTGCCCCTGACCCTTCGGCTATCTTAGAAGTTTCGAGTACAAATAAAGGTGTGCTTCTTCCGAGATTGACCTCTGCGCAGAAAAACGGAATTGCTAGCCCAGCACAAGGACTTTTCATTTTCGATACAACCACCGAATCTTTCTGGTATTACGATGGAAACCAATGGGTTGAAGCACTTGGCCCGATAGGGCCAGCAGGCCCACAGGGATTGCAAGGGCCTCAAGGGCCAACGGGACCCACTGGCCCACCGGGAGCAGATTCAAATGTTCCTGGCCCACAAGGCCCACAAGGACTTCAGGGCTCTGCTGGAATTGCTGGCATTCAGGGCCCAATAGGTCCAACGGGTCTAATTGGTCTACAAGGTTTGCAAGGCCCTCAGGGCCCAACTGGAATTCAAGGTATTGATGGCCCAACAGGCCCGCAGGGAATTCAAGGCCCTACAGGTCTGCAAGGTCTGGACGGACCGCCAGGGGCACAGGGAATTCAGGGCCCAATAGGCCCAACGGGCACGCAAGGCGTTCAAGGGCCACCGGGCCCATCAGGTTCTGCTAGCTACAATATTTCTCTTACATCTAATCCAAACGGAACGTATAGTTTGACAGATGATGGCGGCACGCTTACAACCACTGCTGGCTCTTGGCTTACAACGGGTAATTCTGGTACAAATCCGGCAACGAATTTTGTTGGAACCACTGATAATCAACCGTTGGTTGTAAGAACAAACAACACGGAAAAAATGCGTGTTCTGGCCAATGGAGATATTTGGGTGGATGGTTCCAAACCCGTTTTGGTAAGGAGGTTCTTCTGTAATGGATGCGATAATCCCAACAGAAATACCGGAGTTTCCACAGCAGATTACGTGGCGTTTATCGGTGGATTTTATCCTACAGCAAATAGCGATGCTGAAAGTACGCGTGCACGGATGTATTCGAGCGGTGGCACTTGGTGGTTTAAGGGAGACACGGAAGGTCCAAATAACGAAGATTGGAGTGTAGATGTCGTTTTTATAAAACTGGAATTGGTGGACGATCAACGCCCAGCAACATCAACTGGAGGAGGAACAGGGTTCTAATGAAACGGCTTCTCCTCATATCATCTTTGGTTTTGTTCAGCGGTTCGCTGATTGCGCAGCAACGAGTTGGTATTGGAACGATGAATCCCGCTGCAACCGCACAATTGGAACTGGCATCCACTAGTAAAGGTGTTTTGATTCCAAGAATGACAAGTGTACAGCGGCAAATAATCCCTAACCCTACAAATGGGCTTCTGGTTTTTGACGTTACCACTGTTGGGTTCTGGTATTTTGATGGAGCGCAATGGGTACAGCCTTATGGATTAACTGGCCCACAGGGACCGATTGGTGTGGTCGGAATTGATGGCTCAACTGGCTCGCCAGGCCCAATGGGTCAGCCATCAACCGTGGTTGGTACTGTTGGTATTGATGGAATCACGGGTGCTCAAGGCCCTCAAGGACTTGCAGGGCCAACGGGCCCTCAAGGTGTTGTCGGAATTGATGGAGTTGATGGCATTACTGGAGCGCAAGGATTGGTTGGAGCAACGGGCTCGCAGGGAATACAAGGGGTTTTAGGTTCGCAAGGTCCAATCGGAAACACTGGTCCTCAGGGAATAGCTGGAGTTTTGGGGAATACAGGTCCGCAAGGCGATGTAGGAATCTTGGGGCCAACCGGGCCAATGGGACCACCGAGTTTTAATACGGCAATTGCGATTGGTGCAAACGGAATCATGTCAGTTACGGATCCATCATCTACGCTCAATACATCTCAAGCTGCTTGGATGACCTTGGGAAATGCAGGCACCAATCCTACCAATAATTTTTTGGGAACCACAGATGGTCAAGACCTGAATTTTGCAACAGTGGGCACGGAAAAGATGCGTGCGCTAGCTAATGGAGATGTTTGGGTTGACGGCAGCAAGCCGTTTTTGTTGCGTAGATTTTTCTGCAACGGTTGTGACGACCCGAATAGGAATACGGGGGTTTCTACTGCGGATTATGTGGCTTGGGTAGCAGGGTTTTACCCAACTGCTAACAGCGATTCGGAATCAACCCGTGCCCGGATGTACAGTAGTGGCGGAACATGGTGGTTTAAAGGAGATAACGAAGGAGCGAATTCTGAGGATTGGAGCATGGATGTTCTCTTTGTGAAATTGGAAATGGCAGACGACCAACGACCAGCGTCAGCCCAAGGAGGAGGAACGGGATTTTAACATGGGAAAGCAAATTCAAATAGTATTGTTGATTTTGACCCTGTGCGGTCTGAAAGTCAACGCTCAACAGCCAAATATGGGAGTCGGAACTCTCAATCCGGACCCATCGGCTTTGCTAGAGTTGCAGGCCAATACGATGGGCTTTCTAATCACCAGAATGACCACCGCTGAAAAACTGTCCATCGCCAATCCAGCAACTGGTCTATTGGTCTATGAACTCAACACACAATCGTTTTGGTATTTTGATGGAACCGTTTGGGTGGAGGCCATTGGCCCACAGGGACCGCAAGGGCCACAGGGACCAACTGGTTTGCAAGGAGTTCCTGGAATCATTGGCGTTGATGGAATAACCGGCCCTACTGGACCAACTGGTCCGGCCGGAGCACAGGGAAATCAAGGTGTTCAAGGGCCAGCAGGAGTAAATGGTGCTGACGGGGTTCCTGGTGCTACGGGTCCTTCCGGATTGACTGGTCCCACAGGACTAACAGGCTCTGCTGGGGCTCAAGGAATTGCTGGGGTAATTGGTCCAATTGGACCAACAGGGTCACTTGGTTTAACAGGAGATCAAGGAAATTCTGGACCAACAGGCCCACAAGGAATTGCTGGCAACGATGGCATTGATGGAGTCACGGGTCCGCAAGGATTGCTTGGTCCGACTGGCCCTGCAGGTGCCATTGGAGCTGACGGCCCAACAGGTGTAACCGGAATCGTGGGCCCAACAGGAGCAATAGGGCCAACGGGTGCAGTAGGTGCTACGGGTGTTGGAATTCAAGGTCCGACAGGTGCTACTGGCCCCGATGGAATCCAAGGACTTCAAGGAAATGACGGCCCACAGGGCATTCAGGGGCCAACAGGCGCAACAGGGCCACAAGGGGTAATCGGTCTCACTGGAATTGATGGGCCAACCGGCCCTCAAGGTAGCATAGGGCCAACTGGCGCAACTGGGTTACAAGGAATTCAGGGAATAGACGGCCCAACGGGTCTGCAGGGATTAATTGGACTAACTAGTCCAGATGGTGCTGTCGGCCCTACAGGGGCACAAGGGATTGATGGTCCGACTGGCCCACAGGGAATTCAAGGAATAGATGGACCAACGGGAATTCAGGGGATTGCAGGTCCTACAGGCGCAACAGGTGTAACTGGTCCGACAGGGACTTTCATGGGTGGGACTTTGGGGCAGACCCTTCGCCATGATGGCGCCACTTGGGTGGCAACAAGCAACCTCTTCAACGACCCTAACACCAATAACATCGGCATCGGAACTACAACGGCTACCCTTTCTCTTCAGATTGCCACAACCGATGCAATAGGAGTTCCGGCCCGAACAACAGCACAAAGACCAGGGGTGTGATACCAACAGGAGCGATGCGATACAACACCACTTTGGGAGCGATGGAGGTTTACACTGGTACTGCTTGGGTCAATATCAATACGCCACCTATTGGAGCGACTTATATTCAATGGGCAAATGCTGCCGACCCGAATACAATTTACCCGAATACCGTTTGGGCAAGTTCTGATATTACGAATGGCAGCTTCATCCGTGCTAGAGGCGGAGGTGCCAATGTTGCTGCGGCAGCTGCATTGAGCGGAGTGCCGCAAGGAGATGCCTTTGAAGACCATACCCATGCGGCCGGAGGAACAGCAGGTGGTTCAGGGGCGTTGACCACTTCTGCTGCAGGCGCTCATACCCACGATTGGGGAGGATGGTGGAGCAACGATGATTCTCGTCAGTACACTGGCGGAGAAGGAAACGGAGCCGGAAATACCATTTCAGACGGGGCCTTCTGGTGGGGCGGC
This sequence comes from Flavobacteriales bacterium, assembly GCA_041687875.1. Lineage (GTDB taxonomy): Bacteria > Bacteroidota > Bacteroidia > UBA10329 > UBA10329 > UBA10329. The sequence goes on from JBDNJH010000134.1 coordinate 12,053, forward strand.
ACAAACGGTAATATGGTCGAATATACGTCTCTCGCCTCTAGCACTATTGGAAATCATGCGCATGATGGCACGTCTTCTGGGGCAAATCCATACTCAGGTGGCATTTGGATTCCTTATGACGATAACACCTCTGCCAATGTTAAGGACGTTTCCCCAGGAAGCAACCCATCTCAATGCGGTGGAGGTTGGGATGGAAGGCAAACATTCGGCAATTTTTTGGGCCGTTTGAATGACAACTGTATGAATCACAACCACACAATTACTCCCGATGGAAGTCATTCTCACACAAACAACTTTTATGCACACCGACATTGGCTCAAGGCCAGGGCCACGTCAAATGCTGCCGCTCATTCGCACACGCTTCCCGACCACAATCATGCTGTAACTGTAACGGTAATTGGTGCTATCACAGGAACATCGGCAGCAGAAACGAGACCAGATAATGTGGCCGTCATCTTTTGGAGAAGAACAAATTGATGAAACAGATCTTTCATATCGTTTGGCTTTTGCTTCCGATGGTATCCTTCGGGCAAACTGAATTTGTGGTTAATAAGGGCACAGACATCCGCATCAATCCTGGCTGTCAGGTCATATTTGCTGAAGGTGGAATTCAGAATCAGGCAGGACAACTTTCCAATGCAGGAGAACTTGTAGTAGAGGGAAACATTCTGAATGCTGGGATTCTTGCCGGAGGAAATTCATCAGGAATTTTCAGAGTATTGAACGATATCGAGAACAATGGTCAAATGCTGCCCGGCCAAAGTCTGTTTGAGCTGTATGGAGACGACCAATTCTTGCGAGGTGCGCAGCAATTGAATTTCTATAATCTGACATTGATTGGCGGAGGAGTAAAATTCATGCTTCAGAATATTGAAACAGCCGGAACGCTCGACTTGACAGACCGCGAACTCAGAGCAACCACCAACACGGTTTTCCATATCAATGCCAGCCCAGCAACTGTTTTGGCCATTCACAATCAGGGATTTGTAAGTGCAGATGCCGGAGGCGGACTTTCGCGCATCACCAATTCCTCGCAGGACTATTTCTTCCCGGTCGGTAGCACACAGAATAATTTCAAGATTCGGCCTGTTACCATCGCTCCAAACGGAGGAGCAAATACATACAAGGTCAGATACGCTCCCGGACCGACACCTAACGCCATCCAAAGAAGTTCAGAACTCTATTACGTCAACCCAATCTTTTATCACGATATGATTCGGACAGATGGAGATGCATCTGGTGCCATTACCGTTTTTTATGAAGAAGTCTCGGATGGGCGATTTGAAACCTTAGCACACCAAGAAACAGCAATTTGGCAAGAAAACGCAGGAACGACTGAAGGGCCATTATTAGGAAGCGGACCAGAACTGATGTCATACAAAACCCCGGATTGGGATTTTAGCACTCCTGAAATAGCGCTTGCAGCCTTCGCCAAAGAGATATTCGTTCCCAACGTGTTTTCACCGAATGACGATGGCAGAAATGATATGTTTAAACCTCGTGGAACAGAACCTTTTGACTACGAAATGCGCATTTACGACCGCTGGGGCAACTGTGTGTTTGAATCTAAAGAACTAGACAAAGGCTGGGACGGCACCTTCAAAGGCGACCCAATGAACAGCGCGGTGTTCGTGTACTATATCTTATCCGCAGGAGAAGTTATTTCTAAAGGAAACGTGACCTTGCTCAGATGAGGTTTCTGACCACATATCTGTTCATATTGACCTCAACTATCGTGATGGCGCAAGACATCCATTTTGTTCAATTCACAGAAACGCCACAGTTAATCAACCCTGGTCTTACAGGCGTTTTTGAGGGAAAGATGAGGGTTATAGTAAACTACCGCGATCAATGGGCAACCGTTGATTCGCCTTATCGCACCTTCGGTTTCAATTACGACCATCGCATCACTCCCAAAAAACTCAAGAAAAAAGCCAGTTTGGCCGTTGGCGTAGCTGCCTATAGGGATGATGCCGGAGATCTTGGACTGCACACAACTTCAGGAGTCATCAGCTTGGCAAGCACATTGAATCTTACCCGCGAACAGTCGGTAACTGCCGGAATTCAAAGCGGAATCCTGTACCGTGGGATTGATATGACCAACGCCATTTGGGGAAGTCAATACGATGGCGATAACTATGACCCGACCGTTTCTTCTGGCGAGGTCAGCAACTTCAATTCGTTCATATCGCCCGATGTTTCGCTCGGTTTTTCTTGGAATTACAATCAGCCGCTAGGCATTGGCCCTTTCCGCGACCTTCAGATAAGGGCAGGAACTGGGCTATTTCACCTCAATCGCCCTCAACAGAGATTCAATTTGGGAGTAGGCGACAGGCTGAACATGCGGTGGACGCTTCATGCAGATGCGATGATGGGAATTGGAAGCGGTCGCAGCTACATCGTTCCCATGTTCCTTTTTCAATTGCAAGGCCGCTCCACCGAAGCCGTTTTTGGAGCGCTTTATCGCTTCCTGCTAAAAGAAGCCGCCCAAGTAACTGGATTCGTTAAAGGTGGTGCGTTAAGTCTTGGTGCTACTTACCGATGGGGCGATGCAATTACACCTATGGTAGCTGTTGAATATCTATATTTTCGCCTTGGAGTTAGTTACGATGTTAACATTTCGAAATTAAATAAGGCAACAGGTTTCCAAGGAGGCCTCGAAGTTTCCCTCAAATGCACCATTGCTGATGGGTTCTATTATTCAGGCAGACAATCAAAAAAATAAAATCGAACACAGAAAAATCACTTTATGAAAAGATTATTCCTTCCACTAACCGTATTGTTGAGTATGGGAGCACATGCTCAGAACGACAATGTCGGAATCGGCACCACCACTCCAGAGCCGAGTTCAATCTTAGATGTCTCGTCAACCGGAAAAGGAATGTTGGTTCCAAGGTTAAACACACTTCAGCGCCTAGGCGTTGCAAGTCCCGCACAAGGGTTGCTCGTTTATGATACCGATATAGATTGCTTTTTCTTTTTCAGCCTAGCATCGGGCAATTGGGAAAACCTATGTAATGGAGGCAGTGGCTCTGTTGGGCCAACGGGGCCAACGGGTTCGCAAGGAGTTGCTGGTTCGCCTGGGCAAAACGGAGCAAACGGACAGGATGGTGCAAATGGTACAACAGGACCTACTGGCTCAACGGGTGCTGATGGTATTGATGGAGCAGACGGTGCGACAGGGCCTACCGGACCTTCGGGAATTGATGGAGCTACCGGGCCCACTGGCCCAGGAGGTACAGGGTCTGTGGGGCCAACTGGCCCTGATGGAGCAACAGGTTTGACTGGAGCAACAGGAAGTACTGGGCCATCGGGAGCAGATGGTTTAAACGGGTTGCCAGGAGCCACAGGAGCTACCGGAAGCACAGGAGTCACAGGGCCAACTGGTGCAGATGGTGCGCTAAATGCTTGGTCTCTAACAGGCAATGCAGGTACCGCGCCTCCCACCAATTTCATCGGAACAACAGACGGGTCTCCTTGGGTTATTCGTACAAGTAATTTTGAGAGAGCGAGGGTTACTGCTCTAGGAAATTTACGATTAGGCAGCGTTGGTGCCGCAACTATTACCCCTAATTCTCCAGATGCCGCTAATATTCTGTTAGACGCGGTTGGTGGGTTTACTCGAATAGGAAATTTCAATACAGGAAACAATCTCGCAGACCAACCTGGCACCAGTTTCACATCTGGTGTTGGTGCACTTGCAATTGGAATGAACCGCAGATCGGGAACCAGCAATGTGGATTTTTGGAATACCGCTGACAACACGCAGGCCACAGCCTTTAACAACACGGATAGAGGATTCGATTGGAGACGCTACGGTCAAACCGGAGTTGAAGAAGTTGTAATGGCTCTTAGAGGCGATGGACTTCTGGCCCTTAAATCGAATGATGCACTGCAGGAAGGAGCGCACCTGATACTGAACAATGCCGGAATAAACGCCATGTCTGAAGCAAATTCGTGGTCTATCGACAACTACAATAACGTGCAGACGGCCAACGCATTGAGGTTTTTCTACAATGGTAACGCAACTCCCGCCATCATCATACCAGAACACACCATTGGTAATGCGCGAGTAGGCATAAATATGGATACCCAGCCTGACGATGCGCTTCACGTCAATGGGGTTGTCAGGGCGCTTGGCTATCAGTCAAGGTCTGGTTTCAATGGAGCATATACGGGAAACATTTTCAATATTGAGTGGCTTGGTGCAAGCGCAAGGCTTTGGATAGACGGCACAAATGTGGGAACATTCCAATTTACCTCAGACAGGAGATTGAAGAGCAACATAGAGACAATGAATGCCAATGCCATTGCACGGGTTATGGATTTGAAGCCCGTTAGCTTCAAGTACAAAAACGTTGAAGGAACGGTATTTACAGGAAGCCCAAATGTGGTAGAGGGTTTCATTGCCGATGAATTGCAGCAAGTAATCCCATCAGCAGTAAATGGCGAAAAGGATGCGTTAACGGCAGAAGGTAAAATTCAGCCCCAAACACTAAACATGGCACCCATTGTTTCTGTACTTACCAAGGCATTACAGGAACAACAACTTATTATTGATGCGCTGCAAAGCAAAGTAAATGCACAGGCAACAGACAATCTAATGCTGAAAGCCGAGGTGGAGAAGATTAATTCGTATTTGTTTCAGAAGGCGGCAATAGACAAGAAATAGATTATTTTGAATGCTGATTTAAAATGCCCTGTCCTACCAAGGTCGGGGCATTTCTGTATTTGATGTTTTGACTGAAACAATTTGAAGGATAATAAAAAATGCCTATCCGCAATCTCACCCCGTAAATAGGTTACGGATCGGCAACTTCTCTTTGTATCAAACAAATACAGAGAGAGATGACACTATTCGAAATAGCCACAAGTTACCCAAATGAGAATACCTGTAGAAAGATA
>JBDNJH010000135.1:0-4989 GCA_041687875.1 Flavobacteriales bacterium
ATTTTTGTCAAAAAAGGTAGGATAATAGATTAAAAAATCGCATCATCCATTGATTATCTGATGATAAACTAAAACCCAGGCATAGGTCGATCCGCGGCATTTTTCCGACTTTCGTAGTTGTGCAACAGCCAAGCCACCAACTCAAAATCGGGCTACTTTGGGTGACATCGGCATCGGGCGAAAGGACGAATCCGCCTAAGGCGGACTATTTTGCGTAGGCGGAGAACCGTGTGTGACTTGAATGACAATCTTCGGATTGTCAATGCTTTAAGACAGATATGAGAAGGCCTCTCGGTGACGATTTTCAGGAGTAGTCATTAAACCACCTTATGCTGCATCAATGAGAAACCCTGTTGTGGTGAGCGATAAGGAAAAACGAGAATAAGAATTCTTGTAGGTGAGTGATAGTGAGTTGAACGCGAGTGAACCAATGTCGAAGCCTCGTAAACGCGAAAGGAGATATCAAAAATAGGTAGTTACGTTTGTATCCATGACAGAGTGTGTCAGAAACCTGATTACTGGGCACACGGCATCCAGGGTTAAGTCCGTTGGAATGTCATCCTACGGTCTTAAGTTGGCAAGACGCTATCATAGGCCGTTTTAAGGAACAAGTGAACTCTGTATCGTTCTGCAAAATCGTAAGAGCAAGCAGACAACATGGAAGTGGTTGAGATGCAGGGGGCAGACTTGGTCGTAGTAGTGATGAAGTGCTTGTAATGAGCATGGAGCGAAGGGCCAGGCATGTTGGGTTTTCATAGCAATTTACAATCCGCCTTAGGCGGAGATGATTGATTATTATGAAACAAAGTCACAGCCAAATACCAAAGTGGTTAATGGCACGTCCATGAGAATAGCGATATTTAAGTGGCTTATCAACATGAAGAGCCGTGTGAAGGGAGACTTTCACGCACGGTTCTGTGGGAACGTAGGGGTGAAATATCCCGGGGTGACTCGATTATTCTCTTTTTATCTAGCATGTTTTGATAGTGGCTTCCCTAGTGCACTTCATTTTTCGTTTCCCTTGCCTCAGCGAAAGCACTTTATTTACATTTGTCATTCAAACAAACTATTCCTTGTGACCAACAGATACCTATTTACCACTTTAGTCCTTGCAATCCTTATTTCTGCTAGCGCATGCAGCAAGAAGCTGATGTCCGTGCTCGTTGAAGACCCAAACGGAAATGTGGAGCTGATTTATGTCGGTAGCCAAATGCCAGACAATCTTGTTAAGGAAATTCGGTTTTATCCCGGTGGCGATACGCTTTCGGTCACTCCAATGAAAAAAGGCGCAGTAGATGGAGCGGTCAGTTATTACCATGCCAAAAATCTTCTGAAAGAAGTAAGTACGTTTGATAAAGGAATACAGAACGGCTCTTTTAAGAGGTTTGATAAAGAAGGCGTTCTTGTTTTTGAAGGACAACTCAAGAACGGAAAGAAGGAAGGCGTTTGGACTACATGGTATGATGAGGTACAGATGGAAGAACAGCGCACGTATCAGAATGATTTGGCGGAAGGAAAATGGACTTATTGGTACATTGATGGAAACGTGAAACGAGAGGAAACTTACAATTTTGGCAAGCTCATTGAAGGGAAGGACTTCAACTAAACATTCGAAACCATGAAAATCGTACTACTGCTTTGTATCTTATTGCCATTGGTTGGCCTAAGCCAAGAAAAAGTGAAGGATTTTTATCCTTCTAAGCGATTAAAATCTATTGCCACCGAGGTGGATGGGAAACGCGAAGGTGTTTTTACAGAGTGGTATGAGAACGGAAGCAAGAAGAGCGAAGGCACGTTTAAAAATGGACAGAAGCAGGGCAAATGGGAAGAATGGTACGAGAATGGCAAAATGTGGTCGCTCATGCACTTCGAGAATGGTGTTCCTCATGGGCTATACTCAGATTTTGATATGAACGGAGCTAAAGTGGAAGAGGGAACCATGGTGGCAGGAGTTCCCAATGGGGCGTTCTATACATGGTTCAATGATGGAAAATCTAGAAGCGAAGGCGCACTTAAAGATGGAATGAAGGTGGGTATATGGACAACCTATTATGGAGATGGAAGCAAGAAAGACAAGGGAGAATATAAGATGAATACCCGTGTTGGTGAGTGGGAAGAATGGTATCAGAACGGAAAGTTGAAATCGAGAGGTGTTTATTTTGCAGGAATACCGCACGGCCGCTGGGATTATTGGTTTGATAGCGGCAGAAAGTCGAAAGAGGGTGAATTCTTTGATGGCAACCTGAAAGGCATTTGGACCGAATGGCACGACAACGGCCAGATGAAAAGTCAGGGGAATTTTAAAGGAGAAATGAAGGTTGGACCTTGGAAATATTGGACTGTTGATGGAAAATTGGACAAGGAAGAAAAGCACCCAGTTCCGAAGGAATAATCCTTCTGCCGCAGTTCGGCAAATTTCCTTTTCTTTAATGCTTGCAAATTAACACGTAAGCATCTGTGAAAAAACTACTTTTTGTTCTTATTCTAATCGCCTTAGGGGCATTCAAACAAGCTTCGGCCACGCATATCGTTGGTGGAGAATTGGTTTATCGGCATCTTGGGGGCAGCCAATATGCCGTTACGCTCATCATTTATCGGGATTGTCTCAGTGGGGCGGCAGCGTTTGACAACCCTGCTGCGGTAGGCGTTTTCCGTGCCAACGGAACACTTTTTCAAACCTTTAATTTTGCACTCGATTCGGTGGTTACGCTACAATCTACCATCAATTCTAGTTGCGTTACCGTTCCTAATAATGTTTGTACAGAGGCGGGGTATTACACCGAAATCGTAACACTTCCACCAGTTGTTGGCGGATATACGCTTTCTTATCAGCGATGCTGCAGGAATGCAGTCATTCAGAACATTCAGACCCCTGGTGATGTGGGCGCAACCTACGTGGCAACCATTCCCGGAAGCGAATCAAGCCCTAACAATAGCAGCCCTTTTTGGAATAATTTGCCACCACTTTATGTGTGTGCTAATCTCCCGTGGCAGTTCAATCACTCCGCTTTTGATGCCGATGGCGATTCACTTGTCTATTCGCTTTGTACACCTTATCAAGGCGCAAGCACCACTGCACCTCAGCCTTCTCCTCCAAGTACACCTCCGTACATTCCCATTCTTTGGGAGCCACCTTACGGACTTAGCGATATGATGGGTGGAACTGTTCCATTGACCATAAACCCAAGCACGGGTCAAATTAATGCAACTCCGAATATGCAAGGAACCTACGTAATTGGACTTTGCGTGAGGGAATATCGTAATGGTGTTCTGTTGGGAGAAACAACTCGGGGCATTCAGGTGAATGTGGTTAACTGCCAAGCACCTGTGGCTATGCCAGACGATTTGAACGAAATACTCCCGAACTCGTTCATCAACTGCACGGAGTTCGTAGAATTTAGTGCATCCAATTCTTCAGGATTCAACATCTTATGGGATTTTGGTGACCCGACCACAACTTCTGATCAATCAAACCTGCAAAGCCCGACATGGACCTATCCTGGCCCTGGTGTTTATGATCTTACGTTAATTGTGTTCAATCCAACAAATCCGAACGACCCACTCTGTACCGATACCGTAGTTCAGCAGATAACCGTGCAGGATACGGTGATTCCAGATGCTGGGCCAGATTTGGCAACTTGCCCCGGAATTTCGGTTCAAATTGGAACTTCTGGAATTCAAGGATGGAGCTATCAGTGGTCGCCAAGCACAGGATTGAGCAATCCCAATATTGCGCAGCCAACAGCAAGTATTACGCAGCAGATAACCTACACACTTACCGCTACAGATGCGGTTGGTTGTTCTGGTTCGGATGCAGTTACGGTGAGTTTGCTTGCAAATGCCGCAGCCAGTGCTGGGCCCGATGTACAGATATGTTCGGGTGCAACCACGCAGTTGCAGGCTTCGGGCGGTGTTACTTATTTGTGGAGTCCGAATCAGTTTATCAATAGCGTTAATATTGCGAACCCAAATGTCAATCCGCAAACAACCACATCTTACATAGTGGAAGTTACCAATTTGGATGGTTGTATTGGTTTTGATACCGTGCAGGTTTCGGTATTGGTGCCTACGGTTGCAATCTCCAACGATACCACCATTTGTTTTGGAGATACAATTCAACTGTCTGCTTCTGGAGCAAGCACGTATTCTTGGTCTCCGAACACGGAAATAGACAATCCAGCCATCGCCAATCCAGAAGTGTATCCTTCAACCACCACCACTTATGTCCTAACAGCTTTGGACGCAAACGCTTGCCAAGTGATGGATTCCATTCTAGTGACGGTTCAACCGTTGCCAAATACCAATGCCGGCCCTGACCAAAGTATTTGTGTTGGTGAACAAGCACAATTGATTGCCACAGGCGGATTAAATTATTCTTGGAATCCATCAGGAAGTCTAAGCAATGCGAGTATTTCCAACCCATTGGCAACGCCATTATCAACCACAGATTATGAAGTTACTGTTTCAGATAATCTCGGTTGTTCCAATACTGATACAGTAACAATTACAGTCAATCCATTGCCAACGGTAAATGCAGGAGCAGATGCCACCCTTTGCTTGGGACAAACCGTGCAATTGGCGGCTTCTGGGGCAGACACTTATGTCTGGACACCGACCACAGGTTTGAGCGACCCGAACATTTCGAACCCAACAGCAGAGCCATTGGTTCCCACCGAATATGTAGTGGAAGGAACGGATATCAACGGATGTATTAATACAGACACTGTTTTTGTTGATGTTTTTGTGGTAAATGCCATCGGAGACACCATCATTTGTTTTGGAGATCAGGTGCAGATTGGAGTGATAGGAGGAGTGAGCTGGAGTTGGACGCCTACAACAGGATTGTCAAATCCGAATGCTCAATTCCCTAACGCAAACCCAACTTCAACCACAGTTTATACAGTTACTGCCGATGATGGTACTGGCTGTCTGGCAAGCGATACGGTAACAGTTGTGGTCAGTCCGCTTCCAATTGCTTTTGCAGGCTTC
>JBDNJH010000136.1:0-7633 GCA_041687875.1 Flavobacteriales bacterium
AATGCATGCAAAGAAGTTGTGACCGAAGTACATTCCATTTCTATTGAATCTTACAAAGATATGACCCTAACTGTCGAAGCACCAAACCAACTGGTCGCTTTTCACTGGTCGCTATTCGCTAAAAAATCAAAACTTCCCCTTCGTCTTAGCCGCCTTCACCGAATCGTTGTGTGCCTTATCAGGCGCACCATGCTCAATTACCTTAGTATCAGAAGGGTCAGGCATTTTGCCCTCGTACTTCGGCTTGGTAGAAGCCGGTTTCGATTCGGCCTCATCAACCGCTTGGTCAATGGTAGGTTCTTCGGCAGAAATGATGGCGTTCTCTTCTGTTGCGTTGGTTGCATCAATCTTTGCTTCTACTGGAAGTTCTTCGGTTTCTTCTGTTGCAGATGTATCGGGTCTGCTGTTGCAAACCGAGAGCAAAACCGATAGACTAATTAATAATAAGCTTTTCATGTGCCAGTGTTTTTTGGTTTGATGTCACGTTGATGATGTAGGTGCCGCTGCTGAGCGCATTGCGGTTGAAGTGCAGGGTTTTCATGCCCGGTTTCAGGTTATCCTGTAGCAAAAGCTTTACCAGAGTTCCCTTCATATCGTAAATGCTCACATTGACGTCCATTCGCTCCGGCATTTCAAACTCAATAGAAAATCGCTCAACGGTTGGGTTCGGATAAACTCGCAATGAGGATTGTTCTTCCACTTCGCCAATTGCTTGAGGCTGTCCGCCATCGGTAAGTTCTGCAATCCACGTGTTCCAGCCATTGTTCACGCCCCAGTTGTTGCCGCTCTGACCATAACAACCAGCCGCCCATACGGTGCGGTTGGCGCCATTTCTTCGGCCAATGCCAGTATAATCGCCCCATCTATCAGGACTCTGCCCTCCGATGTTCACATCATCCTCGCCAGCCTTTATTTGCACGGAGTTGCTCCATTGCATGCTATGGTCGCAGTTCACCGCACGGAACTCTGGAAAAACGCTCTGTCCTGAACGGAGAAATCCGATGATGACACTTTTATCATTTTCAGACGAACCGGAGCTGGCCACGGCCGGATAGCAATAATCAAACGAACCCGCATTGCCGTAGGTCGATTCCTGCACGCTCAGGTCGCTGGTGGAAATACGCTTGTAATTAATCCCGTTCCAACCTTGTTGAATATCGCTGGTAAAAACCATGTGAATTGTTCCATTGAGGTAGAATCCGTTCTGAATACGGTTGTCGCCAATATCCAAAAGGATGTTCGATCCCGATTGTGCCGCCTGTCCGCCCACATCAAAAGCAGAAGTGTTGGCGCTGTAGGCATTCAATTGCGCATTTCCGGAGGATAGGTCATTTGTAAGATCAAACACCATCACGCGGTCTGATGGTTCGGAAGTTTCATTGGCAACCAATAGCACTCCGGGGCCATAATTCCCTTGTTGACCCCAACTCAAAGGCACCATCGTGAAGGCCGTTTCTGAGTTTTGATCCTGCACATTGGCCCACGTTTGAAAATTGATGTTCTGACCCTGATAACAGGCGTTCTTCTCTATTTGAAACTGAACGTTTCCAGAAGATTGACCTGCATCGGTAAACATGTTTCCTGATATATAGAGTTCATTGTTGCTAACGCCAATGTTCGGATAATCGAACCAAGTTCCGGGATGTGCCTGATTGGCCTGTACCCGATAGACCCACCAACTTCCTGTGGCCGGATTGTTCGTTTGCGAAAAGCAGATGAAAAGCTCACTCTGCTGAGAAGACGTACCGTGCAGTACAACATAGATGAAACGGTCAGCACCACTATCATAGATTACTTTGGGGTCGTAGATATTGGCTGTAGGTGTTGGGGTCAGAAAACTGAAGAAATCAGAATGTGAGGTCAGGGTGAAGAGATACGGATTCTGTGCCGCGCCATCATACACTTCCATGGTGGCATTGTCCGCACTCACTATGATCCCACCATTTGACACTGCCATCGCGTTGTCGCATGGGGTTCCTGCAAATAGTTCATTACCGAGGAAATTCCGTCCAAGTGTTGGCGTGGTCGCCAACGGATTTACCACTTCGGGATTTTCTTCACGGCCCGCGTTTTCAAACTTCAATCTGGTTTTTTCGGCCTTCTTCAGTTCCAACGCACTTTTATTGGGTGCGCCATGGATTCGTTTTCCAGAAGTGATGGTTCGCATCCAAGGGTTGGTTACGTCTGCCATACTTCTTGAACCGAGACACGGCAACGACTGTATTTCCGACTTTACAAATGTGGTTCTCTGCGGCTGTTGGTCTGCAACGGACGGAACGACCTTGATGTGTTGTGCCTGAGTGATTCCATAGAAGCCGAGTAGAATAAGGAGGGAGGAAAAGTGTTTCATAACGATTGTTTCAGTGTTGAGGAGGATAAATATAAAAATGCTTTTCCGCATGTTTGCCCAAAATCCTCAGTCCGTATCGAGACCTAATAGGTTTTCAAAACCTGTTAGGTTTTGGCGCATAGAGAATTACGTTCAATTTCATCCGTTGGGGAAAGTTGCGGACAAGCATAAAATATAATTTACTCTGAGCAAATTGTCAATTGTAGTTGAGGGTCATTTCATTTCTTTGTCATATTCAAAATGTCGAAGAAAAAGCAAGCAGAAAACGAGGCTGCAAAAATGCTAGTGCAACTGAAAAGGAAGAATCCGCGTCAATTGGATTCACTGTTTCATGAAGCACACGAAAAAGCCTTTTCCTGCATTGATTGCCTTCAGTGCGCCAATTGCTGCACTACTACTGGGCCATTATTAACCGATACGGACATCAAGCGTGTTTCCAAACATCTGCGGATGAAAGATGCTGAGTTTGTTGCGGAATATGTTCGGGTTGATGAAGATGGTGATCAGGTTTTCAAATCGATGCCGTGTCCGTTTTTAGGAGCAGATAAGTATTGTTCTATTTACGAACATCGGCCAAAAGCGTGCAGAGACTATCCGCATACCGATAGGGTAAAGCAGCATCAACTGCTTGATTTACATTTGAAAAACGCGAGCATTTGTCCTGCTGTAGAGCAGGTGCTTAAAGAGGTGGCGGAAAAATTAATACCTAATTAAAGGCCCAGAAGAACCTCTTCCCCCGTCTTACCACCAAACAGCATGGTTGAAGGATTTTCGAGCATGTTTTTCACCTTCACTAGGAACGAAACAGACTCTTTTCCATCAATAATGCGGTGATCGTAGCTTAATGCGAGGTACATCATCGGACGAGCCACGATTTGCCCATCTTCCACAACTGCACGATCCACGATATTGTGCATTCCAAGGATTGCACTTTGCGGTGGGTTGATGATTGGTGTGCTCATCATCGAACCGAAAACACCACCATTTGTAATGGTGAATGTGCCACCAGTCATTTCATCAATAGAGATTTTCCCGTCTCTAGCTTTGAGGGCTAAACGCTTGATTTCAGCTTCAATTTCGGCCAAACTCATTTGTTCTGCATTGCGCACAACAGGAACCATCAATCCTTTTGGAGAACTGACAGCGATACCTATATCACAGTAATCATGGAACACCATCTCCTGACCGTCAATCATTGCGTTAACCGCTGGATAATGGTAAAGAGCCTCTGTTACAGCTTTGGTAAAGAAGCCCATGAATCCGAGATTGATTCCGTGTGAGTCTGCGAACTTGCCTTTGTATTGATTACGTAAATCCATGATTGGCTTCATGTTCACCTCATTGAAGGTGGTGAGCATGGCCATTTCGTTCTTCACAGAAACCAATCGCTCGGCAACCTTTCTGCGCAACATGCTCATTTTCTCTCTGTGCTGCTCGCGACCGCCTGCCCAACTCTGACCTGCATCGCCAAGTGAAAAACCTGAAGACATGGCAGCAAGCACATCTTGCTTCGTAATGCGGCCGTCTTTACCTGTGGCTTTTACCTGATTGGTAGAAACACCATTCTCAGACATCATTTTCTTTGCTGCTGGCGATGGCGTTCCGCTTGCGTAAGACTCTTGTTTTTGTGGAGCTGGAGCTTCCGCTTTAGCTGGTGCAGCCGCTTTTTTCTCCTCCACTACTGCTTCTTCCTTCTTTGCTTTGGGTGCGTCTCCTTCAGGCGCTTTGGCATCCGTGTCAATCGTACAAATTACCTGTCCAACCTGAACCACGTCTCCTTCAGCAGCAATCCGTTTGATTACGCCAGCCTGCTCGGCTGGAATTGCCAATGTGGCCTTGTCCGAATCTACTTCGCAGATTTCCTCATCCAAAAAAACGTAGTCGCCATCTTCTTTCAACCAAGAAGCAATCTCTACTTCGCTTATCGATTCTCCTGGACTCGGTACTTTGATCTCTACTATTGGCATGCCTGTAATCTTATGTTTGGTTATGCGGTTACCGCAATATCGGCAAACGCTTGATTCATCAATTTAGCTTGTTCTGCACGATGGCGCTGACCAGAACCTGTGGCCGGAGCACCTGAAGATGGTCTCGAAACGAGTTCGAGATGCACTTGGCGGAGTTTCCGCAGCAGATGCGACCATGCTCCACTATTGGCTGGTTCTTCTTGCACCCAAACCCACTTGGCTTTGGAATATTTCTTCTGAAGCGCAGCAATCTGAGTTCGGGGTAGTGGATCCAATTGTTCTAAACGTACAATCGCCACTTCCTCGGCATTCAGTTCTTCTTTCTTCTCGAGTAGATCGTAATACACTTTTCCGCTGCAAAGAAGCACGCGCTCCACTTTTTTCGCATTGGCCGTTTCGTCATCAATCACTTCTTTGAAACCACCGGTTGAAAGGTCTTTTAGAGAAGAAACGCAACGTGGATGGCGCAACAGACTTTTTGGAGTAAAAACTACCAATGGCTTTCTGAACTCACGCTTCATTTGTCGTCTCAAAACGTGGAAGAAGTTGGCTGGCGTGGTGCAGTTGACCATTTGCATGTTATCATCAGCACAAAGCATGAGGAAACGCTCCATTCTTGCGCTGCTGTGCTCGGCTCCCATTCCTTCATATCCGTGAGGCAGGAACAGGGTAATACCGTTCATTCCTTTCCATTTTTCTTCTGCGGAAGAGATGAATTGATCAATGATGACTTGTGCACCATTGTTGAAATCACCGAACTGGGCTTCCCAAATGGTAAGCGCGTTTGGTGTGCCAAAAGCATAGCCGTAATCGAAACCCAGAACTGCATATTCTGAGAGCAACGAATTATAAATATTGAAATCTCCCTGACCTTCTCCTAAGTGGCGAAGCGGAACGTATTCTGCCCCAGAATCTTCCAAAACAAGTACGGCATGACGGTGAGAGAATGTTCCGCGCTCCACATCCTGACCAGAAATGCGAACCTCGTGACCTTCTTTTAGTAACGAACCGTAAGCCAAAAGTTCAGCCATTCCCCAATCGAGTCGATCTGATTCAAAGACCATGTTTTCGCGGTCTTTCAGAATCTTCTGCATTTTGCGGAAAACCTTGATTTCCTTCGGAATGGTAGTCAACACTTTTGAAATGCCTTTCAGCGTAGCCTCATCAACTCCGGTGTCTAACGAGCTTTCAAATTCTTCCTTTTTGGCAAAACGATATCCTTTCCAAGTGTCTTCTAGGAATTGCGTAACCGTTGCTTTCTCAATCTCTTTGGCCTCCAACAATCGCTCTTGTAGCATATCGCTGAATTCCTGTTCCATCGTACTCACGAGGTCAGCACCAACAACCCCCGAAGAGGTCAGTTTCTTAGCATAAATGCTCAGCGGATTTTCGTGCTTCGCAATGATGTCGTACAGGTTTGGTTGCGTAAAACGTGGCTCATCGCCTTCGTTGTGACCGTATTTTCTGTAGCAAAGCAAATCAACAAATACATCTCCTTTGAACGTCTGGCGGAATTTCATTGCCATACGCATGGTGTGCGAAACAGCTTCCACATCATCTCCATTCACATGAAACACAGGCGAAAGCGTCACTTTGGCCACATCTGTGCAATAAATGCTTGATCGGCCATCCGTGTAATTCGTTGTAAATCCTACCTGATTGTTGATGACAATATGAATGGTTCCACCCGTTTTATAGCCATCCAATTTGGCCATTTGTACAATCTCGTAAACAACACCTTGACCAGCAATGGCAGCATCGCCATGAATCAGAATCGGGCACAATTTACTATCGTCTCCTTTGAATTTGCGATCGATTTTGGCGCGTGAAATTCCTTCCACAACAGGGCCAACCGCCTCTAAATGCGATGGATTCGGACAAAGGTTCATCTTCACATCAATGCCGTTGTCGCAAGTCATGTAAGACGTGTAGCCCATGTGATATTTCACATCGCCTTCTATGTCGGCATCTTCGTAATCCTTCCCTTCAAATTCCGAGAAGATTTCTTTGTAAGTCTTGTTTAGAATATTGGCGAGCACGTTCAATCTGCCACGGTGCGCCATTCCAATCACAAATTCTTGAATTCCTAAAGAAGCTCCTTCCTCAACCACCATGTCCATGGCCGGAATGAGCGATTCGGCACCTTCCAGCGAGAAACGTTTCTGGCCAGTGAATTTCTTTCCGAGAAACTCTTCAAAAAGAACAGCTTGACTCAATTTTTTCAGAATCTGCGTTCTCTCTTCCAACGTAAAATTGGGTTGATTTCTGTTGATTTCAAGCATTTTCTGCATCCACTCAACCACTTCTGGCCTACGGATGTACATATATTCTACCCCAATGCTTTGGCAGTATGTAGCTTCGAGATGCTCAATGATTTGTCGCAATGGCGCTGCGCCAATGCCAATCATCGTTCCTGCTCGAAATGTTGTATCGAGATCTGCATCACTCAACTCAAAATTCTCCTTTGCCAAGGTTGGAGTGTATTTTCTCCTCTCCCGAACGGGGTTTGTTTTGGTGAAAAGATGGCCGCTCTTACGATAACTATCGATTAGATTGATGACATCAAATTCCTTTTTCACGTTGGCAGGAATGCCAAAAGTGTGGTCGTCTTCACTGTAGAGTTGTTCGGCAAAGTCGAAACCAGCGAAAAACTGCTGCCAATCTTCGGCAACGGAATTGGGGTCAGATTTATAGGATTGATAGAGATGTTCCACCGTGGAAACATCCATGTTTGAGAGATATGAGAACTTATCCATTATTGGGAGAACGGTCTCTGTTTGTTGAGTTTCGGCAAAGATAGGATTATCGCTATGCGTTAAAGTCACGAATTGACTTAAAACGCATTTTTTGCACCGATGCAATTGCCCTGCGAAGGGGGGGGGTGGTTGGAGGGGGGTAGGGGGGTGGTACCACCCCCCCTGGGGTCAAAAACCTAATACAATTCGATTTTTTATTGAATTGTATTAGGTAAAAAGATGAGTGAATTCGATTTTTTATCAAACTAGTTCAATAGAAAACCGAACTAGTTCGGTAAAAAATCAAACCGTATTAGGTTTTGATTGAATGGAGGGGGTGGAAAATTGAATGAGTTCGGTTCGGAATCAAATGAGTTCGATAAAAAACCAAACTCGGTCGGTTTGGGATCAAATAGGTTTGATCAATTTGTGTTGGGCTAGTGTAAAGATTTTAAAATAGGCATACTAATGAATGTAATTTCCATGTATCTTCGTTGTATGGGAAGAACAGGTATGAGTTTGTCTATCAATGAAGGGGAACTTCACGAGTTGAGGGTGATGTCACGCAGCAGTAAATTAGA
>JBDNJH010000137.1:0-3497 GCA_041687875.1 Flavobacteriales bacterium
CCCAATTGGCACCAATGATATTGAGTTAGAGGTGAGTGTTCCTGGAACGTATGGAGTTACGGTGATTGAAGAAGACGGCTGTACTGGTACGGATGAACTACAGGTGCTCGTAAGCGAGCCGAGTGTGTTTTTGGGAGCTGATATCAACATCTGTGCAAACGAGGCTTATCCTGTTCTTAATGCTTTGAATCAAGGTTCTACATACGAGTGGCTCTACCAAGGAATTCTCATTCCTGGTCAAGTGTCACAAACGCTTCAAACTTCGCAAGGAGGAACATACGATGTAATCATTACCAATATCTATGGATGTCAGGCCACAGATCAACTCGACATTAATCCTTTTCCATCACTCAATGCTTCCTTCTCTGGCCCTACAACAGCAACACTTGGAGCAACTGTTTCCTTTCAGGATCAAACCACACCAGCCGTCAATTCTTGGACATGGAACTTTGGTGATGGAACCGCGCTTGTTACACAGCAGAACCCAAGCCACGCTTTTGCAGCCGTTGGCCCACGCCCTGTTTTCTTGATTTCATCAAACGGAATCTGTTCCGATACGGCTTATAGTATTGTTGATGTGAGATGGGATTGTCCGCAGGTTGGTCTAACTGCTGGATTTACAACAAACTCAGATACTGTGGTACTTTCTGGGTTTGGGAATGTGCAGATTACCAATACGAGCACGAACGCTACGCAATACGCTTGGGATTTCGGTGATGGAAGCAGCTCGGTTCCGACCGTCAATCCGGTACACGTCTATTCAGCGGTAGGAACATACACTATTACACTTACGGCAATCAATTACAACTGTACCACCACTACCTCGCAGACCATCATCGTTGTGGAATTTGGGGTTGGCATTGATGAGAACCTTTCTGACGGACATCTCACTGTCTATCCAAACCCGAACACAGGAATGTTTGCCGTAGAAGTTGAACTGGAATCTGCATCAAAAATGGAGATTGAGTTGAACAATGTTCTAGGACAACGGGTTTATCAGACCGAGTTGCAGTCGCAATCGTACTGGAGAAAGGAATTTGACCTCAATTCGTACGTAAAGGGAGTTTACCTACTTCGCCTTACGACTGAACGCGGAAGCATGCAGCGGAAAATCATCATTCAATAAAAAAATGGAAAAGACAATACCCTATACCGTTTACGCGGAAAGCACTCCCAACCCTACCACCATGAAGTTTGTGGCTAACCGTGTCCTTCTTGAGCATGGGCTTGCGGAATACACAGGAACGGATGAGGCCAAAGGAAGCCCCATGGCAATGAAGCTGTTCGGCTTTCCGTTTGTCACAGGCGTTTTCATTCAGTCAAACTTCATTACTGTCATGAAATCCGATATGGTTTCTTGGGAAGATGTAGTGATGGAGCTGCGCGAGTTCATCCGCGATTACCTTAATAGCGGAGGCGCAATCGTTACCGAGTTGGCCGATGGCGCTTACCAAACCGATGCGGAAATCGCTGCCACATCAGTGCATTCTAAACCGACAACCGACCTTGAACAACAGATTATCGCCATTTTGGATGCTGAAATTGCACCTGCCGTGGCGCAAGACGGAGGCAACATTACCTTTAAAGGATATGAAAATGGAGTGGTAAATGTAGTACTCCGTGGCGCGTGCAGTGGCTGCCCATCATCAACCGTTACCCTCAAAAACGGGATTGAAACATTGCTAAAGCACCGTCTTCCTGGCGAGATAACGGAAGTAGTTGCCGTTAATGGTTAAGAAGTTAGGCTTAACAATCTTCTTGTCAAATCAGGAAGCATGATGAGGCAAGTCCGTTTCCTTAATTTCGGCATCCGAACATGAGACACGTAGCCGAAATCCCTTTTACCGACCCAGTTTACGTTCCAAAGGAGAGTTCTTCTTTTACGGAATTTATGATGAGGTTCATCCGCGATGAACGCGATATCGTGTTCATCCACCACATCGTCAAGACTCTGTTGGTTATTGTTCCTTTGGCCATCTTTCTCTACATCCCAGGGTTGTTCAGTTGGTGGTTCATGCCGATTTACCTCGGCATCAACTGGGCGTTCTTCACACCGCCATACATTCTCATGCTGCACTGTACCAGTCACCGACCGCTTTTTAAGCGCGAGTATGATTGGATGAACAAGATTATTCCATGGTTCTTAGGGCCGTTTTTCGGAGAAACGCCCGAAACCTATTTCGGACATCACATGGGCATGCACCATCCCGAAAATAACCTGCGCGAAGACCTCAGCAGCACCATCGAATATCAGCGCGATAGCTTTGCCGATTTCATGAAGTATTTCCTGCGGTTCATCTCCCTTGGGATGGTTGATTTGACCAATTATTTCTCACGCAAGAAGCGGTTTAAACTGCGCAAGAACACCGTTTTGGGTGAGTTAATTTGGTATGCGTTTGTGATTACCATGAGCTTTATCAATTGGCAAGCCACCTTGGTCGTATTCATCATTCCGTTTTTCTTTACTCGCTTCGCGATGATGGCCGGAAACTGGGGACAGCACGCATTTGTAGATGCCGATGCGCCAGCTAACTGCTACAGAAACAGCATCACGTGCATTGAAGTGGATTACAACAAGAAGTGTTTCAATGACGGTTATCACATTATCCATCACATCAAGCCTGCCATGCACTACACCGATATGGCCAAGGAATTCCGCGATAATTTGGATGATTACAAGCGCGAGAAGGCCATTGTTTTTGAAGGGATTGACTTTTTTGTCGTTTGGTTTTTTGCCGTGACCCACAATTACAAAGCCTTGGCCAAGCGGTTTGTGCGCCTTGATGATTCGTTAAAATCGGAAGAAGAGGTGATTGCGTTTCTGAAAACACGTTTGGCTAGGTTGCCGGAGGAGAAGTTGGTTTGATAATTCGTTTTCTCTTTCATGTAAAGTACCAGTATGTTAGTGAAGTAAATGGAATTGCTAGAGACGATATCATTTGAGAAACCAATTCGCTCGGTGAGCCGACCGTTCCCTGTACTTTGCAGCGATTTTAATACGTATTATGTCAAGTTCCCGATTGACGCTACTGACAATACGGATCTTATTTACGAGTCAGTTTGTAAAACTTTAGGAGACCATTTTAATGTTCCGATACCTGATATTGCCTACATCAAGGCCTCCGAGGGGTCGTGGTCGGCATTGTCGTTTCCGTCCCTACAAGCTGGTCTGATAGGATTTGGGTCGAAAGAGGTATCAAATCCCAATGTTTTGTCAAAAGAGACAGCTTTGATATCATCGAAACACGATTTTAATCGAATAGCGAACCCGAGCGACTTGTTGAGAATAGGAATATTTGACCTGTTCATAAAGAACACTGATCGCAGTGAAGACAATTTCAATTTGATAACCAGTTATGGTAGTAAGGATTCCGTATTTGCAATTGATCATGTAGCTACATTTGGTGGTTCAATCGCGAAAGGTCGATTTTCTCCAAAAATGGAAAGCGATGTGGGCAAGAATATTCTTCGCAGTGAATACGGACGAGCAATTTTAA
>JBDNJH010000138.1:0-41118 GCA_041687875.1 Flavobacteriales bacterium
AATTCTGCACAGAGAACCGAGGGTGAATCCGCGAGATCTACGCGAGACGAATAATCTTTAGAAGGTAATTGCGTTTGCTTTGCTCCCAAAACGAATTCGCTTTAAAGCAAGCAATTCTGTAGCTTCGCGCGCCCAAAATGATTTCAACTTCGGAGAATATTCATACTACGTTTGACCGAATCCTTCAACGCAAGGACAAGGAGAAAATGCTTGGGCAACGGGGTCTGGTGATTTGGATGACGGGACTTTCTGGTTCGGGAAAGACAACAATTGCCGTGGCATTGGAGCAAATGTTGGCCAAAGATGGCGTAGTGACGCAGGTACTTGATGGCGATAACATTCGATTGGGAATCAACAGTAATCTCAGCTTTTCTGAGGTAGACCGAAAAGAGAACATCCGTAGAATTGCTGAGGTTTCTAAACTGTTTGTAAACTGCGGAGTGGTGACTCTGAACTGTTTTGTAAGTCCAACCAAAGACATCCGCCAACAGGCAAAGGATATTTTGGGAGAAGACATGGTTGAGATTTTCATTAACACGCCTTTTGAAGAGTGCGAAAAGCGGGATGTCAAAGGCCTATACGCCAAAGCCCGTGCTGGGGAAATAAAGAATTTTACGGGGCTGGATGCGCCATTTGAAGCGCCAGAAAACCCGTTTTTAGATGTAAGAACCGTTGGTCATTCTGTAGAAGAATGTGCTAAGCAAATTTATGACGCGGTGATGCCGCTGATCAAACACTAGTTCATGGAATCATATAAACTGACACATTTAAGGGAATTGGAGGCCGAATCGATGTATGTGCTTCGAGAAGTTGCCGCCCAATTTGAAAACCCTGTTTTGCTTTTCTCAGGAGGAAAAGATTCAATTTTGGTGACGCATTTGGCGAGAAAGGCATTTTGGCCCGCTAAGATTCCTTTTCCATTGATGCACATTGATACAGGTCACAATTTTGCGGAGACCATTGAATTTCGCGATAGCATGGTGGAGAAGATTGGGGCAAGATTGATTGTTGCTTCTGTTCAGGAAAGCATTGACAAAGGCCGTGTGGTTGAAGAAAAAGGCGTGAATGCAAGTAGAAATGCGCTTCAAATCACACCTCTTTTGGACGCGATAGAAGAGCATAAATTTGACTGCGCTATGGGCGGAGCAAGACGAGATGAGGAAAAGGCACGCGCCAAGGAGCGATTCTTCTCACACCGAGACGAATTCGGACAGTGGGACCCAAAAAACCAACGACCAGAACTTTGGAACATCTTCAATGGAAAGAAAAACATGGGCGAGCATTTCCGTGTATTCCCTATTTCGAATTGGACCGAAATGGACGTGTGGCAATATATTCTTTTAGAAGAAGTTGAAATCCCAAACCTGTATTTTACACACATGCGCAAATGTTTTGAGCGTGACGGAATGCTTTTGGCCTACGCAGATTTTATGCAATTGAAAGACAGCGAAGAAGTGAAGGAAATGCAGGTACGTTTCAGAACCATTGGCGATCTCACTTGCACGGGAGCAACGCTTTCCAGCGCGTCAACGTTGGAAGATATTATTGATGAGGTTGCCTCAACACGAGTTACCGAACGCGGTGGCAGGTCTGACGACAAACGATCGGAGGCAGCCATGGAAGACAGAAAGAAGCAAGGGTATTTTTGAAGTAGGAGACAGGAGACAGGAGACAGGACACAGGAGACAGGAGACAGGAGACAGGAGACAGGAGACGGGAGACGGAGATGTTTAGGCAATATGATTTTCTGTTTTGTTACCGATTAGTTTGGGTCAAGCAGAACATTCGTCCTCTACCAATTTTGGCAAGTAGCGATTCCCCCTTGAAAAGGGGGTGGCATCCCGAAATTTCGGGATGACGGGGGATTTATTGGCAGTATAACATGGAAGCAATTGGGTAATTAGAATTTTGAATATGCAAGATGTAGTAGAAAAGTACGACACCAAGGGCTACCTCGATATGGAGCTTTTGCGGTTTACGACAGCGGGTAGTGTTGATGATGGGAAAAGCACCCTAATCGGACGATTGCTGTATGACAGCAAATCGATCTTTGAGGATCAAATGGAGGCGATTCAGGCGATTTCCGACCGTAAAGGTGATGAGCACGTGAATCTTGCCCTTTTGACAGACGGACTTCGTGCCGAACGTGAGCAGGGAATCACCATTGATGTGGCCTACCGCTATTTCGCCACGCCAAAACGCAAGTTCATTATTGCCGACACCCCAGGACATATTCAGTATACAAGGAATATGGTCACGGGCGCCTCAACAGCCAACTTGGCCATCATTCTTGTTGATGCACGTCACGGGGTCATTGAACAGACCAAACGCCATGCTTATATCGCTTCGTTGCTTCAAATTCCGCACGTAGTAGTTTGCGTGAATAAGATGGATCTTGAAGGTTTTGGTGAGAAAGCTTATGAGAAAGTGCGAAAGACCTTTGAGGATTTTTCTTCAAAATTGGCTATAAAGGATGTCCGATTTGTTCCGATAAGCGCCTTACTTGGCGACAACGTGGTTGACCGCTCCAAGAACATGGATTGGTACCAAGGCCCAACCTTGATGCACATTCTTGAAAACGTTCATATTGGCAGCGATCAGAATCTCATTGATTCGCGCTTTCCAGTTCAATATGTTGTGCGGCCAATGACGACCGAGTACCATGATTATCGTGGTTATGCTGGTCGAGTAGCTGGTGGAATTTTCCGTCCTGGAGATTCTGTTTCTGTACTTCCTTCTGGATTTACATCCAAAATCAAGTCAATTGATTCCATGAACGGGCCAGTTGAAAAAGCATTTCCTCCAATGAGTGTGACCATGACTTTGGAAGATGATATCGACATCAGCAGAGGCGACATGATTGTGAAGGTGGGAAACCAGCCGAAACAGGAACAGGAATTTGACGTGATGATTTGTTGGATGGGTGATCGTCCGTTGCAAGTAGGCGGTAAGTATGCGCTGAAGCACACATCACGTGATGCACGTTGTATTGTTAAAGAGGTGAAGTATAAGATGAACATCAATACAATGCAGAAACTTGAGAACGACAATAATATTGGACTTAACGACATCGCTCGCATTACGTTAAGAACAACGGTTCCTATATTCCTCGATGGCTATCGAAAAAACCGTAATACAGGGTCTCTTATTCTGATTGATGAGGCTACCAACAACACTGTTGGTGCTGGAATGATTGTGTAAACCATACTTTCGGTCGGATTTAGAATGCAAAGCAAACCCCGCATATTAGTGATTGGCGACATCATGCTCGACCAGTATGTGTCAGGAAAAGTAACGCGCATCAGTCCCGAAGCACCTGTGCCTGTTGTCAAGGTTGATAAGGAATGGAGCACGCTTGGTGGCGCTGGAAATGTGGCTGCCAATGCTGCTGCGCTTGGTGGTAGACCTATACTTTTTGGCCTGATTGGCAATGATGAGGCAGGACGAATTGTGCTTGAAGCTTGTAAGAAAGCTGGAATTGAAACAGCAATTGTTCGAGGAAATCAACCTACAATCGTCAAAACTCGTGTAGTTTCAGGTC
Organism: Flavobacteriales bacterium; assembly: GCA_041687875.1. Classification (GTDB taxonomy): domain Bacteria; phylum Bacteroidota; class Bacteroidia; order UBA10329; family UBA10329; genus UBA10329. Next base: position 3,542 of record JBDNJH010000138.1, read on the forward strand.
AACAAATCGTTCGTTTTGATAGGGAAGCTCCTATTCTATGGAGCACAGAGCAGTTCAACCGTTTTACTTCGGAACTGGAAAATCAAGTTGTTTCCTGTGAGGTAATCTTACTATCAGATTATGCCAAGGGAACACTTTCAGACGAAGTTTTAAAATTGATTTTTGACATGGCTTCCAAACACGGAAAGCGTGTGCTGGTTGACCCGAAGCGTGCTGACTGGACCGCATACAGCGGAGCCTTTGTTATTACACCAAATTTGGTCGAATTGGAAATGACCGAAGCAGGAAAAGGCATCCAGAATGAAGACAATCAGGTTGTTGCAGTCTGCAATTCATTACGTTCCGAGTATGGAATAGAAAATATTGTAGCAACCAGATCCAGCTACGGAATGACGGTTGTTTCGGAAAACAGAATTCTAAACATTCCAACCCGAGCTTTGGAAGTGTATGACGTAAGTGGGGCGGGAGACACTGTACTTGCTGCATTCGGAGTGAGTGTGGCCGAAGGAAAGACTGTTGCGGAAAGCGCTTTCGTTGCTAATGCCGCAGCTGGAATTGTGGTAAGCAAATTGGGAACAGCCATTGTCCATCGGTCTGAATTGGAATCATTCCTGAAAGGTGGTTCTAAACTCATTTCAAGAGAAGGAATAGACAGTTTCAAAGCACGTAATGAAACGCGTAAAATCGTTTTCACCAACGGCTGTTTCGATGTGCTGCATCAAGGCCACAGAAAACTGCTGCAAGAAGCGCGTGAACTGGGCGATATGCTTGTGGTCGGATTGAATTCTGACGATTCCATCAAGCGGCTGAAAGGAGCGGAAAGACCTGTAAATTCAGTTTCTCAACGGATTGAGGCTCTGGCAGCTTTACCTTCGATTGATGCAGTTATCATATTTGAAGACGACACGCCATACGAACTCCTACAAGAACTGAGACCTAACATTCTTGTGAAAGGCGGAGATTATAAACCAGAGGAAATTGTTGGGCGTGAGTTGGTTGATGAAGTTGTGGTGATCTCATTGGTTGAGGGGGTATCAACAACCGATTTGCTAAAGCAATGATGTTTTGGAGATTCAAAGTCTTCTTGCTGTCTAAAGAGTACAGTAATGGATTACATTGACGTAATTTGTGACACGCTATAAACATGAACTTTCGAGACCGGTCAATAGCATTTCGATTTCTGGCCGATATACTGTGCGTTTCATTGGCCTTTTTCTTCGCAGTATGGTTATCTCATCATTTAAATTTTCCGTTCCGCAAGAGAGATCTTCTTCATTGGTTCATTCTTTTGTTTGGCTGGTTTCAGTTTGTTGATAATCTGGATTATTACAATAATTTCCGACTGAAAAATGTGGCTCACGACCTTCTGATCACTATAAGAGTTACGATTATCATGGTAATCGTATACGGAATTTCGGCCTTCCTTCTCGATACTGGAGGTGATGAAAGAGTCGGATTCTTGACCTTCTTCGTAGTGCTGCTCCCCATATTGTTCATCAGAAAATACATTTTTAGGAGGCTGTTTCATTTTTTGAGCTCCAACAACAAGGATAAGGTTGTTTTTGTTGGAAATTCAAAGGCGAGCAACGAAATCTACGATGCCATGCGCAGAAGACCATGGATGGGGTATTCCGTAATGGGTAGATTGGATTTGGACAAGAATTATGATACAGTTCACATGCTTCAGGAGTTGGCAGGTTTGCTGGAAACAGTTAAACCGAACCGGATTTTTGTTGACGAAAAAAGTATTCGTAGGCAAGACCTTGACCAAGTGGTTTCTGAATGTCTTTCACACACGGTGCAGCCGTTCATTTTGCCAGAAGGACTCAAGTTCTTCTCAGAGAGGTTTCAGGTTCAGTTTTTTGATGATATTCCGATAATAGCAGTGCGCAAAAATCCCTTGGAGCGGTTTAGGTATCGGTCCTTGAAAAGAGGGTTTGATTTATTGTTTAGCGGATTGTTGTTGTTAACCGTCCTGCCCCCAGTTTTTTTGTTTCTCGCAATTCTTATTCGGATAGACTCCAGAGGACCAATTCTTTTTGTTCAAACCCGATGGGGATTGAATAATGTGCCTTTTAATACATTGAAGTTCAGAAGTATGAGGTCAGACTCTACCGACACAAGAGATGGAAAATATCAGCAGGCCAAAAAGGGCGACCCTAGAATTACAAAAGTTGGTGCATTCCTTAGAAAATCAAACCTCGATGAGCTACCACAATTTATAAATGTATTTAGAGGAGATATGAGTGTGGTAGGGCCACGACCACATCCAGGCCCACTTAATGTTGAGTCTAGGGCAGTTGTAGACAACTACCTTCAACGCCATTTGGTTAAGCCAGGTATAACAGGTTGGGCACAGGTAAATGGAGCAAGAGGAGAAACTAGGCAGATTGCTCAAATGCAAAAACGGGTCGATTATGACATTTGGTACATAGAAAACTGGAGCTTTCTACTAGATATACGAATTATTTTTCAGACAGTGTGGAACATGTATAAAGGAGAAAAACACGCTTATTGATGAAGATTTTAGCACGGAAAATTCAGCATTGTTTGGTATGCATTGTTTTAGTGTTTGTCACAACCAATGTCTTTGGACAATTCATTCCACATCACACAGACCATGAAGACATTTACAACTACCTCTCAGAACTTAGAATTCTTGGAGTTGTTGATTACAATCCAGCGGTCAAACCACTATCAAGAAAAGCTATAGCCGAGATGTTGGTTAAGGCTGACACATCGGCTCGGTTGAATAGTATTCAGAAAAAGGAACTGAACTTTTGGTTTCAGGAGTTTGGCAAGGAGATCGGTTACGGGAATGTTCGGAAAAAGGACAAATTTTTCCAACGGAGAGAGTACGAAGAAATGCCCATTAAGAAAAGGCTAGACCTGTTCTATTTTTCGAGTAAACAGTTTCAGTTAACGCTCAATCCTATCATATCGGGTTTTGGAAGCGTTTCAATGGGTAGAGACCTGAGGCGATATCAGTGGTGGGGAGGCGAAATGTTTGGCAGAATAGGAAAGAATTTTGGCTTTTATTTCAGTGCTAGGGATTATTTGGAGCAGCCTAATTTCAATAGTAATCCATTTCTATCCCCGAACATTGGAGGAGTTTATAGAAGAACAGCACCGGGTAGCAATGCCATTGGTTTTTACGAATTGCGAGGTGGAATAACTTACGATTGGAAATGGGGTCAGATTGGTATTGTAAAGGATCATTTGCAGCTGGGTTCTGCACCCGAAACATCTGTTATTCTTACCGACCGTGCGCCTAGTTTTCCAAGAATTCATTTGCAGTTGAAGCCCATAAGATGGGCCGAGTTGACCTATACACTTGGCTGGCTTAATTCTAGTTTGGTGGATAGCAGCAGATCATATATTACCGGAAATGGGGCGTATCGTCAGGTCTTTCATAGGAAATTTATTGCCGCAAATATGATTACCATTCGTCCGTGGAAAGTGTTGAGTATAAGTGTGGGCAGTTCGGTCATCATTGCTGACAATAACCTCAATGTTGGTCATTTCATTCCCATCATGTTTTATACTGCACTGGATCAGAGCTTCAATGGACAAAACAACAATGCGGGCCAGAACAGTCAGATTTACGGTGATATTTCTTGGGATGTTTTTACTTGGGGTCAGCTGTATGCAAGTGTTCTGGTTGATGAAATCCAGATTTCGACCATCTTCGATTCCGAAAAACAGAGGAATGCAGTGAGTTGGCAGGTAGGGGCTAGTACCCGACCGCTAACGAAAGCAAATCTGAAATTCTATGGGTCTTATACCCGAACAAGGCCTGGGGTATACGGACACTATATTCCCACCACCACATACTCCCATGCCGGATATGGATTAGGGCATTTTCTTGGAGAGAATTCTGATCAGATGATAGCTGGGATACAGTTGCGTCCAATCGCTAAAATGAGAATAGTTCTAGAATGGCAGCGGTGGAGAAAAGGACCCGAACACGTTTACGGAAACAATGCCAATAATTTATCAGGGGCGCAATTTCTTCAACAAACACTAAGTTCTAGCGACCGAGTTGGTATAAGAGTTCGTTATCAAGTGATTAATGATGTAATCTTTCAGCTTTCGGCAGATTACACGAAGGGAAGTTCAGATGGAGTTTATCCATTCCCCGAAGTTCAAACTAAAAATGTTTCGGAAGTTTGGTTTGGGTTAGGCATTCAGATTGGGATGTGACAGAATCGGTGTCTTGCAGAAATCACAGATTTGTTTTTTGCAAGCAGGATTTAAGTCAAAAAGCTTACTTGCCAAACAATTTTTTCCAACTCCATTTTGAGGTCGGTTCTTCGGAGTAACCATAGCCATAGCCATAACCATAACCATAGCCAAATCTAGATTGCTTCACATCGTTGAGCACAATAGAAACGCTTTTGATTTTTTTCGTACGATTCAATTCGTTGATGTAAGAAAGAGTAGGGATTTTGGAGACCCCTTGACGTACAACATATATGGTAGTAGTGGCGTAATCTGAGAGTATCAAGCTATCTGTTACCAAACCAATTGGAGGTGTATCAATTATAACGTAATCGTATACGTTAGAAAGGTCTTCTAACATTTTCGGAAGGTTTTTCCCCATTAGAAGCTCAGAAGGGTTTGGGGGAATTGGACCGCCTACCATCACGTCAAAATTCGTGTAATCAGTTTTGGAGATAGCTGAATTCAGGTCGCAGATGTTAGCCAGAACCGAACTAGCCCCTACATCATTAGAAATATTGAAGTAGTCTGCTAACCTGGGCTTCCTCAGGTCTAAACCAACAACAATTGTTTTGCTTCCGCCCAATGCCAAAGACGCAGCTAAATTGATAGAGAAAAAGGATTTCCCTTCAGATCCTATTGCAGATGTTACTTGAATGATTTTGCGATTCTTCTTCGACTCGGTTGATTGATTACCAATAATAAAATTCAAATTGGTACGAATAGACCTAAATGCTTCAGAAATCGGTGAGTTGGTATTGTTTTTTATTACCACATAATCTGATGACTCGTTGTGCGGAATAATTCCCAAAAAAGGAGTGCTGATATGGCTTTTCAAATCATCTAAACTCTTTATTCTGTTATCGAATATCATTACTAGAAACACGTAAACCAATGGGATAGACAAACCACCAATGAGTCCAAGCAGATAGATGATGTTCTTTTTGGGACTAATTGGTTTGTCAGAACTCCGAGCTTTGTCAAGTACCATGTTGTCAGAAAGGGTAGAAGCAAGTAGAATGGAGTTTTCAGATTTTTTTTCAAGCAGTAGGAGATAAAGACTCTCTTTGATTGTGTATTGCCGCTGTAACGCCAATAATTCGTATTCGGCCTGCGGCAATAAATTAACTTTGAGTTCCACCTTGGCCAGTTGTTTTCCAACCTCTTTTTTTGAAGCCGAAAGCCCACTCCTGATACTTTGAATGTTATTGATTAATGAGGCTTTGGCCTCCTTGATTTTTGCATCGATGGAACCTACCAAGGGATTATATGCCTTGGTGAATCCTAGCAGACTTTCCCGTTCTGACGAAAGTTCACTTAAGGTTACTATGAGGCTGGTGAGAAGCGGATCGGTGAGTCCTAAACTGGATGGAGATGCGTTATTGAGGTCTTTGTCACTTTTGATATAATCTTCCAAATAATTTATGACGCTCAGTTTTACGTCCAGTTCCGACATGGTTTTGTCCAATGCGCCTACCTGCTGAAGAAAATAATCAGCTTCTGAACTTACGTCTGTAATACCATATTGGCTCTTATAGCTTTTTATATCCTCCTCAAGCTTTCTTAAATCTTTTGTAATGACCTCTAGTTGATCATCGATGAATCCAAGCGTATTTGAAGCAAGCTGGTTCTTCTTTTCTATGTTGTCTTGTATGTAAACATTGAGTACTGCGTTGAGTAAATCAACACCTCTATCAGGTACGTTGTCATTCACGGTTAATTTAAGGATACTCGCTTTTTCTCTGGCTTCTTCGACCTTCAACTTCTCCAAATACACAGAGGTCAGTAGGTCAATATTTCTAACCGTCAGTTCATAATCTTGGCTAAGAGCAGAGTCTCCTAATACCATGGTCTCAAAGAATTCTGTTTTGACAAGTCTGAAGTTTCCTAGTTCATTACTAAAGTTCTCACCCAGTTGCACCTCTTCAAAAAACTCAACATCATCATGTGTGTGCAGATTCACAAAGGAATAAGCGATTTGCACATGAATTCCATCTTCCTTGATAGATAATTCCATCGTAAAAATGGGAGGGGTTTCCTCCGATGCGATATAATCGAGTTTAATTGGAAGTTCTTTGTACAAATCCCTTTTACGAAGACCAAGTATCACAGCATAATTGACATTTAACTCTTGTGTTGCCAAAGCCCTTTCCATCATACTTCTGGACGATAGAATGGCAATCTCATTTTCGATGTTTCGTTTTTTTCCGGCAAAACCAACTTCGTCTAGTATGCTCTGTGAAATGTCATTGCCCTCATCCTCAACTAGGACCGTGGCCACCATACCATACTCTGGCTGTTCGTGCCAAATATATCCGTAGGCCAATAATAGGCTCAAGGGAATGAAAACTGCGAATAGCTTCCAGCTTTCCAACACGAGCTGAAACACCTTAGCCAAGTCTAACTCGTCTTCTTCCTGCTGGTTATGTGGTTGAATGTCTGACATGGAAATTATGGGAAGGTTATCCTTGAAAAGAAAAGCCCCAAGGCTGTTAGGCCACTGAATACAATCGGCAGAATCTTATACCATGCATCGACAGATGCAAACTTGCCTTTTCCAGGCTCAACGTATAGGATGTCATTGTTGTGGAGATAGTAATATTCTGATTCAAAGAAGGCCTTTGAGGTAAGATCGAGCTTAACGAATTTGCGCTGACCCGATTCTTCCCTTATTACCAAGACGTTTACCCTTCTTGCAAAGATGGTCATGTCTCCAGCCAATCCGAGCGCCTCAACAAGAGTTATCTTCTCGTTAGGAATAGTGTATACGCCAGGGTTCAACACTTCCCCTAAAACGGTAACCTTAAAATTGCTGATACGCATATTGACCGTTGGACCAACAAGGTACTTTTCCAATAGTCCTTTTATCTCATTTTTGGCGATCTGAGTTGATTTTCCGGTGACCATAATTGATCCGATAAGTGGCATTTCAATGTTTCCTATGGCATCTACCAAATAGGTGTTGGCAACCTGTTGGTCTGTTGTTTCTCCTACAACATTAAAAAAACTGCTAGCTTCCTTGCTTAAACTTGTAACATGTATGGATAATAAGTCACCAGCTTGGATGACGGCTTCAAAATTATGAGTGATTGGCTGAACGGAAAGCGTATCCGAAATATCCTGAAAATACGATATGTCCTTTCGGGTGATACACGACTGGGAAAGTAACAGAATGGAAGATAATAGCAAGAAGAGGATTCCCGAGCGAATTTTCATGGCGCAAATATAGTTGTTAGGTCTATTTGAGAGTATTTAACTTAGGCACGGAATCATATGGATCAACAGCGTTCTGTCGGTGACCGTGAATTACAGTCAAAACGCGAACTTCCATTATTGTTTGTGAGCCAATGATTTTTTGGTCTCTCCGTAGCTTTGGTACACTGAGGAAATACCTTTTTCCAGTTCGATACTGTACTGCCAACCCATTTCACGCAATTTAGAAACGTCCATCAATTTCCGTGGAGAGCCATCCGGTTTAGAAGAATCGAAGACCAGTTCACCCTTGAAACCAACAATCTTTTTAATCAGTTCGGCTAATTCAAGAATTGAAACATCTTTACCTGATCCAATGTTGACATGTTCAGATTCTTGGTAGTTGTCCATAAGGAATAGGCACCCTTCAGCCAAATCGTCAACGTGAAGAAATTCCCGTTTAGGAGTGCCAGAGCCCCATATCTCCACACTTTTCTGACCCTGTAATTTCGCTTCGTGAAACTTACGGATAAGAGCTGGCAACACATGCGAATTCTGGAGGTCATAATTGTCATTCGGACCGTAAAGGTTCGTGGGCATGGCCGAAATGAAATTGCAACCATACTGGTGGCTGTACTCCTGACAGAGTTTGATACCAGTGATTTTTGCTATTGCATAAGGTTCATTCGTTGGCTCTAAAGAACCAGTCAATAAGGATGATTCCTTAATAGGTTGTTCTGCAAACTTCGGGTAAATACAGGAAGACCCCAAAAATAATAGCTTCGTTACGTTGTGCAGGTAAGCGGCATGAATGACATTGGCCGCAATCATCAGATTGTCGTAAAGGAACTCTGCCCGATAAGTGTTATTAGCCTGAATACCACCAACTTTGGCCGCTGCTAGGTAAACGTATTTGGGTTTTTCCTTTTCGAAGAATTCCTGTACAGCAGCCTGATTTCTAAGGTCCAACTGCTTCGAGGTTCTGGTAATGAGGTTCCTATACCCACGGTTTTCAAGGGCTCTAACAATAGCCGAACCGACCATGCCACGGTGTCCCGCAACATAAACTTTTGCATTCTTGTCCATTAAGAAAGGCTATCTGAGTAGTGGGATACGAGTGCATACATATATAGAGAGAATCTCATTCATGGTATTGAAAGATTTTGTGTCCTGATTCTTTAAGAAGGCGGTCGCGTTTAAACAATTCCAGCTCCGAACGCATCATATCTTCCACTAGAGCTTGCAAATCATACTTTGGTTTCCACCCAAGTTTTTCATTTGATTTGGTTGGGTCTCCAAGTAAAAGGTCTACCTCAGTTGGCCTGAAGTATTTAGGGTCTACTTTTACTACTGTTTGTCCTATTGGTAACTGATACTCTTTCAGTTCACATTTGGCAACTTTGGCTATTTCATTGTCTCCATTTCCTTCGAAAGTTAAACTGATGCCTACCTGATTAAAAGCTAATCTGACAAATTCCCGAATGCTTGTAGTCACACCAGTGGCAATTACAAAATCTTCAGGTTTTTCCTGCTGAAGAATGAGATACATAGCTTCCACATAATCTTTAGCATGGCCCCAATCTCGTTGGGAATTCAAATTGCCCAGATAGACGCAATCCTGAAGACCTAGCGCAATTCTTGAAGCGGCCCGCGTAATCTTACGTGTAACAAATGTTTCCCCCCTCAAAGGAGATTCATGATTGAAAAGGATGCCGTTGCAGGCAAACATATTATATGCTTCTCTATAATTTACTGTAATCCAGTAGGCATACATTTTTGCAACTGCATAAGGGGACCTTGGGTAGAATGGAGTCGTTTCTTTTTGAGGTGTTTCCTGTACCAACCCGTATAGTTCTGAAGTAGACGCTTGATAAATTCTGGTTTTCTCAGCAAGGCCCAGAATTCTAACAGCTTCCAACAACCTTAAGGTCCCGATACCATCCACGTTCGCAACGTATTCCGGAGTATCAAAACTCACCTTAACGTGCGACATGGCTCCGAGGTTGTAAATCTCATCCGGCTGTACTTTTTGAATGATGGACGTGAGATTGAGCGAATCGGTAAGGTCGCCATAATGAAGATGGAAGTGTACATTTTCCTGATGCGGATCCTGATATAGATGATCTATTCGATCCGTGTTGAATAACGATGACCGCCTCTTTATACCATGCACTTCGTAACCCTTCTTCAAAAGTAGTTCTGAGAGATAAGCTCCGTCTTGTCCGGTGACCCCAGTGATTAATGCCTTTTTTCTTGTCATGAGTTAATTACGTTTGGAAAATGCTTCTTTCAACATCAACCATAAGAAATACGTATTAGTCGTCAAATATCGTTTAAATAGTCGTTTGGGCTCCAAACTGAATCGATAGAACCATTCCAAACCAACTTTTCTCATCCATTCAGGAGCACGTTTGTCAATTCTGGCAAACAGAAGGAAGGCTCCGCCAACTCCGAACATGGGAGAGTTGATTCGATTGTTCATCCTGTTCATCCATAGTTCCTGTTTAGGACAACCCAATCCCACAAGAACCATGTCAGGGTCGAATTCGTTTATTAACTTGGCCTGATGGTCAAAGTCGAATTCATCAATCGGGAGAAACGGGGGGGAATAGGTTTTGTGGATGATATTCCGTGTGAGAAGTTCCGAAGAAATCGTTTTTAGAACCTCTTCTGTAGAACCGATCAAAAAGACCTTCAATGATTCCTGGCCCGCCCTGTTCACCAAGGAGAACATTACATCGTTCCCTGCAATACGTTCCTGTTCTGCCCCATGAAATAACTTTAGTGAAAAGACCACAGGCATACCGTCTGGAACAACATAACTGGCCTTAGAAAGAACATTTTTAAAATTCGGGTTGAGGTGATGTTCGCAGACCATGTGTACGTTTACAAAACATGAATATCCAGATTGAGCCAAGCTTAGGTCAATGAATTCTGAATAAGGTAAGATTGAGAAGGGTATGTTGAATATAGATTGTGTATTCATTCTTTCACTTCAAACAGGGAGGCATATTCGATTTTTTCAAAAACATCACACTTCCCATCAATGGTAGCATCTAGAATTCGTCTTCCGTCTGCTTCAAACATTGACCGTGCTTTTGCATAAGCTAATTCGGAACGATACAGGTCCGGTAGTTGCCATTTAATGCCTTTGGGAAAGTATTCTGGATGAAAGTGGTTCGTGTCTGTACCCGTTCTGATTTCTGTTTTATTTGGTGTTCCCTTATCGGCAAAACTATGATCTAATCCCACAATGATAACCTCATCAAATCCCATATGGTAAGCCAACTGAAGGGAAGCGTAGGTCACGGTTCCTCCAGAATACACCCCCTTCGACAGATCGCAAGAAAAACCATCTTCCAGAGCATTCTGAACATAAAAGTATCGCTGGCTTTGATTTTTGAACAGACTTCTTTTGGTCCAGTTTACAAAAGTTTCACTTTTAAGCGCATCAAGATCTTCGTGGAACTCGTCAATTACCAGTTCGTTTATTACAGTGCAATACGTGGTGCTGAAGTTTTCATTGAAAAGCAGGTAAATTCTATTCATGCCTACCGTAATCTCATCCTTGATTAATGTTAGGTCGATTTTCTTAAGACTTGGTCCGTTTGCTATCAGAAAGCACCTTTCACCCTTATGACGATTCTTAATTTCGGCTAATCGTTCATGCTGATTCTTTGCCATTTGCCATGTAAGCCAATGGGGAATGTTGGATATTCGCCTTTTGAGTCCGTCCGCTATTCTTCCTATTGTTATTTCACTGATTCTTATTCTCATTCAAGTTGTTATGTATTGCTGATTGATAATTTTTCGCGAATTGGGGTCGTAATTAGGACGATTACCACAATGAGAACCACGGTAGCCAAGTTATAGCCATAAACAATTGACTCTGTTGATCCTAGCATCAGAATCCAAGACAACAATACCCAAAACTGTTTTTCACTATTTCGATACGAACGTAAAACTAGAAGCCAAAATATAAGAAGCCCGAGAATTCCTACCTGGAAAAACAGCTCGAAAACTAAGTTGTGCATATGGGTGAGAACGTTGGTAATACCCAATCGGTTGCTATCACCATAGCCCCACAGCCACTCTAAATCAACATTGTTTTTCAAAAAATCAAGTGCGTTCAGCCATACTGTTTTTCTGCCCGTTGCGGATTCATATTGTTAAATATTGTTTCTTGGCACAACGCTTTGGACAATGTCCAGTGAAAAAATACGGACCAAAAGTTGACTGATGGTTTCCCAGAAAAACGGGATACTCCAGAAAAACAGACCAAGCCAACGGATGGCTCGATATCTTATTTTCTGGCTTAGAAAAGCACTTGCCAAGAGCACGATAACCGCGTTGAAATACGGTCCTCTTCTACCAAAAGTAAAAAACACAAACAATGTGAGGGCGAGCACAATAAGAAACGTTTTCTTATCCTTATGTAACAAACTGACAATCAGTGTTAACGTTCCGAATAAATGGATATCCAAGGTTGAGTTAAAGAACAGAACGTTCTTAATGTTGTAATTAGTGCCAAGACCTAACGAAAAATCAGGTGATAGGATGGCCGGGATTATGAATCCTATAATATAAATGACAAGGAAGTACTGGGGAAGCTTGGTCGATTTGATGGAAATTCCAGAAGCCTTTAAGTTGATCGGAATCAGCAACAAAAATAACCCGGAGGCCAGACCGGATATTGGATCATATCTACGCATAAAGAAGAAAATGCTGTACCATGCGAGAAACGCCAGAAGTAATTTATCATGAGCTCCGAATGATAAGCGTTTTTTTTTAACATGCACATGATACACAAAGTAGACGATTTGGAACAATACGCTGATTACTCTGAAGTAGGGTGAGATGTCATCAAGTTCGTATGACATCAACAGAATTAAAAAAGTGAGAATGAGGTACAAAAGCTACATTCTTTTCAACAATTTTTTAATCCTCAATCCAATTGGGTTTTTAGACTGAATAAAGGTCTTCATGTAGAGTGGATACAACCCGTATCTTTTTTTCCAAGCTGTTGCAAGGCGATCTAGTTCTTCAGTTTCAGTAAGTTTTCCTGAATTTACCTCAGCAATGACCCGCAGAGTATCGTTTGTTATAGTCTTAATGACTGAGGTGACAGCTGGATTGAAATCGTCCTTTGGCCCCTTAATGTTTCCTTCCTGAACATGTCCAGGAGACTCTTTTTTCATAAATGAAAAGTCCGAATGTTCAATGATTTTATTGATTTGACCTAGATTAAGTTCAAAACCTAGGAACTTCTGTAGTTCCTTTACGTGGTTCGATTTATTGGAGACGAGGTCTTCATAACTAACTAACATCACTCGGTCTTTTCCATAAGACTGTTGAAGTTTGAGGTAGCTGGTTACATTGTAGCACCATGAAATACTGAGGCCGACAGAACGGTTTCGGTAGAATTCAGCTACATCCTTTTCTTTATCATGTGAAAAATATCGTTGCCGATATTCGGTGAAATGAAATCTCGCCATTGAATAGGCCACATCTACTGGATTCCGATAAATGTAGATGATTTTTGCTTTTGGAAATGTGACTAATAGCTTTTCCAAAGACCTGTTGGCGTCACTGTGAGTCCATAACAAATCATTTTCACTGAAATCTGTGAAACTCAGATTCGTAAAATACCTTCTAGACAATGTAAGATGAATGTTTTCATTCTCGAATAAGATGGTATTCACCTTATCGTGACCTGAGAACGAACCTTGCCAGCCGTTCAGAACATCATCCGAAAAAAATAACTGGTTTAAATTACGAGGCCCTGAATTGTACTGCTCCTGAAAGGATATTTGTAGAATCCGATTTAATAATGAGTTGCCACTTTTCGGAAATCCAGCTTGAAGAATCATTGATAATGCGATAGTTTAATAACCCTAGACAAACGATACAGATTATAAGGAGTCTATGTACACGGTGCTTAGCGCGCCAAAAGTAATATAAACATGGAATCAGATTCCAAGCAACCAAAGATACGCCCCATTGTATGCTAAGTGGGTATTTTCCCATGGTTATGAACATGACAGCTAACGAAGCGGCCATCCCCACAACCGACAGGAGCGCAGCGATACGAATCTTGTTCACATATACTAAACGTGCATACAATACTTGCCCGATAAATATCAAAGAGTAAATTGGCATAAATGACATAAAGGACGACAACATGAACTCGTAGTTGGATGGGTAGAATAAATATAAGACGATAGGAGCTGCCAATGTTAAGCCAAGCAGCATCAATTGGGCAGGAACAACAAGACTCGTAAAAACCCATTTCAAATAAACAGAATCAGATGAAGTTCGAATAAAATTTGCCGAATACAGGTTTGCTGAAGCGATATACATGCCAGTTATCGTAAGTAGCGTAAATGAAACGGAAGAACCAAGAATTTCCAAATCACTATATTCAAAAGGAGCCAGATAAACGACCAACCAGTTAATCAACATCATGCTGGCACCCGGTATTAGCGTGAGGATGGAAACCTTTGTTGACCCATAAAATTCTTTCAAGTTGAATACGGGTTTCGGTCCCTTCAACACCCATATTGCAACAGGAAATGCGAAAGACAGACCCAAAAAGATGGAAAACAAGTGCACATTTCGAATAAATAGCAGGGCAACGCAGACCAAGATTCCTTTAAGACCCTCCTCCAAGAAAGCAGATCTTAAATTGTTTCCGTTACGCACATCTATGTATGAGTAGATTCTCGTGACAGGAGAAACAGCGATTATTAGAATCAAAGAAACGAGTAACGGCTTCGATATTGTAGAGAACCCTCTAGGTATTTCGAGGGCAAAGGCTACAATTGCGAAAAACAGTCCTAAGAGTAAGCTTTTTCCAATGTAAAGTCCCTGCTTACTTGTATCACCCATTAAGACGGAATTATGTGACCCTCCGGTTCCTATCACGTACACCACTTTTTGAAAGTTGACCAATGTTATAAACAGCGTGAAATCTACTGGAGACAAGTATTTTCCAGCTAGAATAACCTGAAGCGCAAGAACGAGTCTGCCGGAATATTTAAATGCGTACGGTAATAATCTTAAAACGCGGCTTTTCAAGTTGGGAGTTTTGATTTTAGCAATGTTTTAACCGTGAAGAATTAACTCTAATTAGGATCATATAAGCGTTTACTGATACCCCCATCAACTTCTATGTTTGTTCCTGTCAAGAATCGGCATTTATCTGAAGAGAGGAACAGGCAGAGTTCCGCAATTTCTTCGGGCTGACCAATACGATTAATGGGATGGTAACTTTCGAGTAGTTTATAGCCAGCTTCGTCATCTTTGAAACCAGCTTTCAGCATTTCTGTTTCCACAGCGGCAGGGCTAATGCAATTGATGCGTACCCGGTCGCGGAGGTCAATGGCCAAGGCTTGAGTTAGACCGACAAGTCCAGCTTTGCTCGTAGCGTAGGCAACGAATCTAGGCTTGGTTTGGGTGGCGTGTATGCTGCCAATGTTGATAATGCAGCCTTTTTCTTTCTCCAACATGGGGACGAAAAATTTAGACAGGACAAAGGGAGCACTTAGGTTCACATTCAGTGTTTTTTGCCAAGCTTTGTGCGTCAATTCGTCAACTGGTGCAAGGATTTGAGTTGCGGAATTGTTTATCAGTACGTCTAAACGACCAATCTCTTGGACATAAGTTTCCGACCACGACTTAAAATAATCTGCATCCTCAACTAGTCTGTTCAGGTCAATTGCGTAGTTCTTGTCTACATAATTTGCATCCGGTTCAGATCTGCTCATACCCACAACAAAATAGCCATTATCATGATAGATTTTGGCTATTGAGCTTCCAATTCCACCTGAAGCTCCTGTGATGAGAACGACTTTTTTCGTCATGCTTTAAACGTTGAGAAATCCAAAAAGAAGCGAAATGGCTTTATGACTGGCTCGAATTACAGCGTCTTTCGTGTTCGACCCGTTGTGAGTTCCGAAGATGGCTTTATCGTAACTTCTAAGTTTAGATTCTGTTGGTAGCGGTTCAACCTCAAACACATCCAAACCAACCGAGTGAACCTTTCCACTTTCAATTCCAGCTATCAAGGCATTTTCATCGATGATTGGCCCTCTTGACACATTCACCACCCGAACGCCATGCTTCATAAGGGAAATGGTTTCTGCGTTCACCATGTGTCTTGTGTGTTGGTTGAGCGCACAGGTGGTGACTACAAAATCGCATATCTCAAGTTTATTTGGCCATGGGGCAAAATCATATCGCACCAAATCTTCTGGTCGTTTTTCGGCAAATGGATCATAAACGTGAATGAACATATCGAAGGCATGGAGTCGTTTTGCAACCGATTTTCCAATGTCTCCAAAACCCACAAGAGCAACATGCTTTCCTGTTAAGGAAATACCTGCAGGTTTAGGCCATTGGTGGTTGCGAACGCCACGATCAATGGCGTAAGTCTCACGGGCCAGACCAATCACATTGGAGACCGCAATATCAGCCACTTCAGCACCGAACATATTGGGAGTGTTGATAATCGGAATTCCAAGCTTTTCGCAGGCTTTGAAATCGACATTGTCAACACCAACGCCCCATTTTACAGCAGCCTTGAGGTTTCCTTTTACTCCTGCTTCAAAAACTCGTTCCGTAGCAGGGTCATCTCCAATAATCCAACCGTCAACTCCCGGAAGGATTTCCATCAATTGCTCTTCCGAGAGGGTTTGGACAACCTTTGGGGTTATCAATTCGATTCCTTTTTCGGCAAACATTGCTCGAAATTCATCAATCATCCCGAGCATTGGTGGGCAAGTAACCAGAACTTTCATCATCAATTGTTCAATAGTGATTTCTTAACCAATTCGGCCAATTCCCAACTTTGCGCATCGTCAATATCGATGGATTCAAAGCGTGGTGTTTCAAACAACATTGGTTTCTTTCCGATACGTGCATTGGTTTGTTCGAATGCCTTTTTTGAGAACACGTAGAGGCAAGAGTTTTCCTCAAACCAAGGTTCCAAATCCTGCGTTCTGAGAAGCACATTTGGGTCGTGATTCACTGCGCTACCATCTTCTCGGTAAAAGCGCGTCTGTTGTTTTGTCACTGAGAATAAACTGTCAAAACCTTTAGTCAGCCCTTTCTCATATTCCAACACCGCTTGTCTGAAGGTGTTAGCCGAGATGTTCGGGTTGGTGGTGTGGGTCATCAGATATGATGTGGCATCCACATTCAGGATGTCATCTTCAATAACGCGGTTCATCGAAACGAAATCACCTTGAATCTCAATCGGTCGGTCTCGGATAATGATACGGTCTGTTTCAACGAGACCGTTATCTGCAAGAATGTGTCTTGCGTCTGTATTGATGATTACTTTTTCGATTTCATCCACGGCTAAAAGAGCTTCTAGAACCCACTTGAAAAGTGGTTTTCCTGCAAAGTGTTTGAAATTTTTTCCAACTACGCGCTCACTGTTTGCCTTCATTGGCAACAACGCAACTGTTTTATACGTCATTTTTATTGATTGAAATTGTTTGGTCTATCTCCAACCATTTCAGGTTGAAATCATACTGTCGTTTGTTATAAAGAAGGTTCAATTCTTCTGGATGAGTTGAATTTGGTTCAAAGGTATCCCAATGAGTCGGAATCAGTGTTTTCACCTTCAGTTCTTCAGCCCAGAGTAAGGCTTCTTTGGGTGACATATTCCCTATGATGCCTTCTCGCTCCCTGAAATAATTTCGTTCGTTTATTGGAAGAAATGCGAAGTCAATCGTTTTTGCTTCCAACGCTTTGGTGATTTTCTCATGCGGTATCGTATCACCCGCGTGATAAATCACGGTTCCTCCGAAATCAAGGACATAACCTAAGAATTTTGAGTGGCCATTCGCAGAGAACTCCAGCTCGGTGTGTGCCGAAGGGACGGTTCGAATGGTAATTGATGAATTCCTAGAATCGATTGTGCCTTCATCAGCAATTCCGAAATTGTGAGTGCCTATTCCATTGGACTCGAGAACTTCTGCGCAGTCGTAACTGCCAAGAATCTTGGCGGATGGATTGATTTTGATGAGTTCAGCTAGGCTGAGTGGGTCACAATGGTCTTCGTGTGAATGAGTAATCAAAATCAGGTCAATGTTGCTCAACTCATTGAATTCAATTTTCGATGGACTCACTCGTTTTAGGTGCTCTCCATATTTGTCGGCAACATATTCCGTTAAATATGGGTCAATGAGAATTCTAGTTTGCTGAAACTTAAAAAGAAACCCGGTTTGCCCGAAGGCTGTAATTTGAAGAGCGCTCATTTCGTAGGGTAGAAATAAACTTCCTTTCTCTTTTTAGAGAGTTTGCGATGCTCATGGTTTCCCTTGTAAGACCCGTAGAATTGGCAGGTTCTGAAAATAAAGATGCTCAGAAAGTTGCCGGCCACCTTTTTTTGTTCCAATGCTTTAGAGAGGTCTGAAAAAACGCCAACGAAAACGTACCTGAAGAAGTCCCAGATAGATAGCTGTACTTCTGGCATGATGACCTGTAGAGCGATGGCTTCTCGTTCGTACCGGATTTTTACCTGCTTCCATTTTTCTTCGTGGATGTGGTAGACCGTGGCCTTTGAACAGTATGCAATTTTGCACCCTCTGTTGCACATTTCTTTCGACCAGAATATGTCTTCTAATCCGGTCAGTTCCTCGTCAAATGGGAGCTCGATCCAAAGACTTTTTCTGATGCATGAGTTGGCGTTGTTGCTGAAGAACCCTTCCTGCGGAATCTTATCATACTCTGGATAATATTTCGCGAAAATCTGGTGCTCGCTGAATTTTGTCGAGTCGGTTCCAATTTGCTTACCATAGGTCATGGCAATTTCTGGATTTTGGAAGGGGCTAACCAAATTGTCAATCCATTGGCTATCCTTCGGAACACAATGACCGGATATAATCACCAGAAATTCTCCTTTCGCAGCCTCGCAACCGTAGTTGAGAGACCTCCCAAAAGTAAAATCCTTCTTTTTGATGTTAACGATTCTAACTTGAAAGGATCTTGCAATCTCCAAGGTTTTGTCTGTAGACCCAGAATCAACAATGACGGTTTCAATTTCATGAGTGGCGGTCTGTTCAGAAATCATCGAAAGGAGCTCCCGCAGGTGCTTCTCTTCGTTGAACGTTCGAATTACAATACTCACCAAGGCCATTACTTACTTTTTTATCAAGGGTCAATCACGACAACGGAAGCACAAGGTATTAGTTACAATTTGACTTTTACAGCGATATTCAACTCCTTCAATTGAGCATCATCGATTACCGAAGGCGAATCGATCATCATATCCCTTCCCGAGTTATTTTTTGGGAAAGCGATAAAGTCGCGGATGTCTTTTTGTCCGCCAAAGATGGCCGAAAGTCTGTCAAACCCAAAAGCGATGCCTCCGTGCGGTGGTGCCCCGAATTCAAAAGCATCCATCAAGAATCCAAACTGATTCTTTGCTTCTTCTTCGGTAAAGCCCAAAAGGTCGAACATGCGTTTTTGCTGGCCTTTGTCGTGAATTCGGATGGAGCCACCACCGAGCTCTGTTCCATTGATAACCAAATCATAGGCATTAGCACGAACCTTTCCTGGATCGTTGGCCATTAAATGAAGATCCTCAGGCTTGGCCGATGTGAACGGATGGTGCATAGCGTGGAAACGCTTGCTTTCCTCATCCCATTCCAACAACGGGAAGTTGACAACCCATAACGGAGCAAACTCCTGTGGATTCATCAATCCTTGCAATTCTGCAATATGAAGACGAAGCTCAGAAAGTTGCTTGCGCACTTTTTCCTCCGTTCCGGCCATTATAAAAATCAAGTCATTAGCTTCCGAATCGAATGCTTTACCCCAATCGGCTAGTTTGTCTTCGGCAAAGAATTTATCTACCGAACTTTTAAAGGTTTCATCCTCATTGTGACGGCAATAGATTAATCCTGTTGCACCAATCTGTGGTCGTTTTACGAAATCAGTAAAGCCATCAATCTGTTTTCTTGTGAATTCGTTTCCACCTTTCACGTTAATTCCGACTACCAATTCGGCTGAATCGAACACTCCGAAACCTTGTCCTTTCACCACATCGTTCAATTCTACGAATTGCATTCCGAAGCGGATATCTGGTTTGTCTGAACCGTACAACCGCATCGCATCGGCATATTCCATCCGAGGGAATTCTTTCAGTTCAACGCCTTTCACGGTTTTGAACAGATGGCGCGTTAGCGATTCGAACATGTTCAGAATGTCTTCCTGCTCTACAAAAGCCATTTCGCAATCCAATTGTGTGAATTCGGGCTGACGGTCGGCTCTCAAATCTTCATCGCGGAAGCACCTAACAATCTGATAGTATTTATCAAACCCAGAAACCATGAGCAATTGCTTGAAGGTTTGCGGGCTTTGCGGAAGGGCGTAGAATTGCCCAGCATTCATTCGAGACGGAACCACAAAATCTCGTGCTCCTTCGGGAGTGCTTTTGATGAGATAAGGCGTTTCTACCTCCAGAAATCCCTGCTCATCCATGAACTTTCTCGTTTCGATGGAAAGGCGATGACGAAGCTCCAAGTTCTTCCGCATTTTTTGTCTGCGCAGGTCCAAATAGCGGTATTTCATTCTGATCTCCTCGCCACCATCAGTGTTGTCCTCAATGGTAAATGGAGGTGTTTTTGCAGCGTTCAGCACTTCAAGAGAAGAAACAATGATCTCTACATCGCCAGTAAGCATGTTCTTGTTCTTGCTTTCACGTTCGGCTACTTGTCCTTTTACCTTGATGACGAATTCACGTCCCAAGCTGCGCGCTTTCATGCAAAGCTCTTTGTTCACCTCAAGGTTGAAGGCCAATTGCGTCATTCCATAACGATCGCGGAGATCAATGAAAGTCATTCCGCCAAGGTCGCGGCCACGTTGAACCCAACCGCTTAATGTCACTTCAGAACCAATGTGTTCTGCTCTTAATTCTCCGCAAGTATGTGAACGATGCATTTTTGTGCTTAATTTTTTGAGCGCGCGAAGGTAAGGTCTTAAAGGGAAAAATGGGAAAGGAAAAAGGTAAAACGTTGAGCGTCATGACGAGGGAAGAATGACCGAAGTAATCTATTGATGGGATTGCCACACTTCCTTCGACAAAAGGTCAGGACAGGCAGTTCCTCGTTCGCGATGACGGTTACTCATGGCTCACTACATTCGCAGAATGGAGTTGAGCATCTTTTCTGACGAACATTTTATGAAGGAAGCCTTGAAAGAGGCGCACAAGGCTTTTGATAAGGACGAAGTTCCCGTTGGAGTGGTGGTAGTGGCCAATAAACGCATCATTGCACGAGCGCATAATCTTACCGAAGTCTTGAATGACGTGACCGCCCATGCCGAAATGCAGGCCATTACCTCAGCAGCCGATTACATTGGCGGCAAATACCTGAAAGGCTGCACCATTTACGTGACCTTAGAACCTTGCGTGATGTGTGCTGGTGCGCTTTTCTGGAGCCAAGTGGATAGCGTTGTCTTTGGCGCGGCAGATGAAAAACGTGGTTTCTCAACCGTTGGCAACCTCCTACATCCCAAAACAAAAGTGAAAGGAGGCGTGATGGCTGATGATTGTGCCGATTTGCTCAGATTGTTTTTTCAGAAGAAGAGGAAGTAAGGGGCATCGACAAAGCCCGCGCTACACACTGTTTAACTTTTTGGTCTGCGGCTGGTGTGAAAAACACTAAAAACCGTTACCGTATTATCATCTTCTGAAAAGAATACCACGAAAGGAAAGCCTCTCACCAATGCGTGCCGAAACGCGCCATACTTTATCTGAAACGATGTCGGTCTGGACGCAATGTCCGAATATGTTTCGTCCAATGAAGAGAGAAAGTGTTCACCAAGTCCAGCCAGTTTCTCCTCGTACCACAAGTATGCGTCAATCGTTTCTACTGATGCTTCTTGCCTGATAAATAGCGTGAAACTCATTTTTTCGCAGAGCGGGCCTGTTCTTTTACTTCTTCCCAGGAAAATGACCGTCCTTCTCCACTGTCAGCACGTGCTTTTCGTTCATCCAGAATTTTCTTATGCTCATCGGAGAGCTCAAAATTCTCACTATCAGCTGACAGGATATTCTGAACCTTGACCAGCAACTCCTCGTTTTCGGTAAGCAATAATTGTTGCACCAATTCCAGTTTTATGGTTCTAACGTCCATGTCAAGATCATTTTTAATGGCAATAAAGATAATGTTTATGGGAATTACGAGGGTCTTGGACGATTACACAGTTAGGGCAATCGCTTACTAATTTGATTGGCGAAAAACGATTAACGAACAGCGATTAACGATTTATGCCGATCGCAACGTTTAGAATGTTGATTGCTTTTACGGCATCTTATGATGTCCGTTGGTTGCGACAATCGCAGTTCATCCGCCTCAGGCGGATCGTTTTTCGCCAATAGTTGAACCTGAAACCATATAAGTCACGAATACATAATTTTAGTAAGCGATTGCCCTAATTACACAGTTGGCTTTATCAAGGTTAGAAATCTTCTTCATCCTAAAACAAAAGTGAAAGGAGGCGTGATGGCTGATGATTGTGCCGATTTGCTCAGGCTGTTTTTTCAGAAGAAGCGGAAATAGTTGACGACTCTCCTGCCATCAATCATTTCAGCATCTGATAAGAAGGTCGGTGGCACTTGCGCACCTGTGTCGTAAACGGATCGTGTTCTGTTCCACACAAGAGAATATTTTGAACCGTTGCACCTGCCTATGTTAGCTGTGTACATTACGGGCACGCGTTACAGAAAGGCTAAACGCGCGCTATCGGGAGCGAAGGCGAGGGATGGTCTCCTGACCATGGAAGCCTGCTAGGTGTACACCACCGCAAGGGCAGTATTTCAGGAAGCTAATCTGGTTTTGCCGATAGGCACAGCGTTCATCTCCATGAAACTCAGGTCGAGTATTTTGGATGCGTGCTGAATATCAACCCCAGTGATGTTTCCGTCCTTATCAAAGTCTAGCACCACACCTTCTCTCACCTCTTCAGAATCTACACTTGCAGCACTACTGAAATCGATGTAAAGCGAATCTGTTTCTGAATGATAATTGATTTTCATGATCTATAATTTCTGTCCATAAATGCATTGTGAATAGTTTCTCCGTCTTCCAGAACTACCACTCGTATAAACTTATCGAATTCCTTGACATAACCCCAGTATCTAATCCTTCCGTCTTCTTGAATTTCGGTACTTAGTGGTTTGGCAACCACCCTTTCACACATTTCTTTACTCAAGTACGTCCGTTTGGCCAACACCTGTTCTTCAAAATAACGCGTTGTCTTCAATACTTAATGTTTACACGAAGATAAGCATACAACCCAAATACCTTGCGGGTCATAGCTATATGATGGTCGGTAATTCCTTCCAAAGAAAGGCCACTATGTAACCGAAGCATACTGGTGTGAGCTGCTGCAAACCAAGCAATCTCGCTATAGCGAGCCGTTCTTCAGGGAAGCTGGGGGAACGTAGCCACACAAGAAATCCTTCGGAACTCTTGCTAAGGGAGACGACTCTAAATTCTCCCCGTAAACTTGAGGCACAGTATCGCAATACTCAAAACCAAAGCGCCAATTGCCCCAATCCATCCATTGATTGCCCCTTGAAGTGGATCAATTGTTCGCATTATCATTGGCCGCTTAATGTTATTATAAATCATATAAACCCCTAAGAGGAACCACACTGAGGCACCGATATAACTCGTTGTAAGAAAACGAAGAATAGTAAATAATTCATCAGCCATCACTTTTCTTCTTTTTCCTCGATAAACTCAAGTGAAGAGTCCTTTGCTTTTTCAACACCTTTATCTAGCCCGAATTTCGTTGTTAGTTCTACAGCTTTCTCAATGTTTGTTGGGCTTCCCAACAAACGAGGCAAAACAGTTTGTGATTTCTTAAATGATTGTTCAATAAATTCTGACCCTTTTCGGCTAACGACTGCACTGAGAACCCTCACCGCCCCCTTGAGTAACGCAGTTTGAGAATCTCCATTCTTAAATTCAAGTCCAGTCTTTATTGCGTCCGAACCAACGGTTAGAAGCTCTCCAACAGGAGTAAACCAGATTTATCTCCTATCGACCCAATTGCGTCACCGTAGTACTTAAGCCCCTGTTCTCCTTCGAGGTCGTTATTTGCGACAAAGTTCCAATAGTCGCTCATGTCTACCTTGTACCCCATATCGTGGGTCTTGCCTGCATCATCAATGTAGTAATCCTGCGTTCCTATTCCTTTTGGCCCTGCAAAATTCCAGTTGTATGGTCGGTCCTTATGATTTTCTATTCGAATCTTGCATTCTCCCGTTTCCATATCCGTCCAGCGATAGCGGTATCTGCTTTCAAGACCTTCAAGCTCGATGGCATTTATGACCATATTCTCACTGAACGCATAAGGTGAATTCCAAGGATATTCCCTTTCTAACGGATCAGTAGCGAAAAACCTACCTATGCGTGGGTCGTGCATTCGATACTTGTAATTCAGACTATTCCCGTTCCCTTTTACCTCATCATCCTTCTCTTGTCCTTGGAAGCCGAATCTGTATCCACCCGTTATCATGCTTGAAAGGTAACTGAAAAACAGGAAATCCCGTCCTAAGGTTTTAGAGGCCACCATGCAAAATGAGAAGGTCTATCCTCAAACGCGGATGCCAGTAAAAAACGTTCCGAAGGCACATCCCTAAACGCGGATGCCAGTAAAAAACGTTCCGAAGGCACATCCTCAAACGCGGATGCCAGTAAATATCTTTCTGAAGGCACATCCCTAAATGCGGATGCCAGTAAAAAACGTTCCGAAGGCACATCCCTAAACGCGGATGCTAGTAAAAAACGTTCCGAAGGCACATCCTCAAACGCGGATGCCAGTAAAAAACATTCCGAAGGCACATCCCTAAACGTGGATGCCAGTAAATATCTTTCCGAAGACACATCCCCAAATGCGGATGCCCGTAAATAAAAAAGCCGCCCCAATTTCTTGGAGCGGCTTTCTGAAAGGGCGTGATACATCTAGCCCTAACCGTTTAATCCTTCGGACTAGGAACAGTCATGTTCACCACTTCGATTTCATAAGGCAATTTGCTCAATCCTTCGTAGATCACAGATTTATCGCCTACCACCACAATACCCATTTTGTTGGCATCGATGTATTTCTTGGCCAAGGCGTTCACATCTTCCTTGGTTAGATTTTTCAGGATTTCATTCTGCTTTTCGGTGTAATTGGTCTCCAACCCGAAACGAAGAATGGTGTTAAGGAAACCTGTTTTCTGGTATCCTGCTTCATATTTCAACGCATCCTGCTGTCCTATAGAGCTTTTGAGGAATGTCAGTTCTTCATCGGTGATACCCTTCTCGGCAAAAATCTGGAACTGGTTAATGAACTCAACAATAGAACTATCGGTTGCTTCTCTTTTGAAAGCCCCTCCCGCAACGAAAGGCCCAATGTGCTCGCTACCGTTGAAGTATGTGTAAGAACCGTAAGTCCAACCTTTTTCCTCACGAAGTTTCTGGGTTAAGCGACTATTAAAGTTGCCGCCAAGGTTGAAGTTCATCAACTTGGCTTTGTAGTATTCGCCAGTTGCATCGAATGGTAAGGCAAGGTAACCCAAGCGAATTTCAGATTGCGCAGCATCTGGTTTGTCAATCAAATAGATTTTGGTTTTTGCAGCTGCCGGAGTTGCCGGTTCTTTCGGGTAGGTTATATCGCGTTTCTTCCACGTCTTGAGGAAGCCGAGTTTTCCTAGAACCTCGTCTTTTTCGATATCTCCAACAATAACCAGATTACTGATGTTTGGAGCGAAACGAGCTTTGTAAAAGGCCTCTACATCGGCAAGAGTTACAGCGCCCAATGTTTTTTCTGTTCCTGAGGATGGAATGGCCATGATGTGCCCCTCTCCATAAAGAACTCTGTAGGCTTGGTTATTTGCCAAGGTTGTTGCGTCATTTACTTGATCGGCAATGGATTCCAATTGAGAGAATTTCAATCGTTCAAACTCCTCGGTTGTGAACTTTGGATGCATCATGGCTTGCTCTAAAAGCGCCAATGTGGCATCCAAGTTTTTGGTAAGCGAACTCATGTTTACCACCACTTCTTCATCGCTAGAACTTACACTGATGGAGCTTCCAAGTTTTTCCAGCTCGCCTGCAAATTCTTCCGTGCTGTATTTCTCAGTAGTTCCTGCCATCATAGAGGCGAAAAGCTCAGCAATACCCGCTTTTGCTGGGTCTTCGTATCGGTGTCCTGTCTTGATACCAATTCGGAGGTACGTTTTTGGAATCTCATCGTTTTTGGTGCCAATAGCTTTCAGTCCATTATCGAAAGAAATCTGCCAAGAATCTGGCACTTTTATCACAGGGCTTGGACCAGAAGCAGGCTTCACACTTCGGTCAAAACCATCTTGTTCTTTGGTTGGCTTTACATATTTAAGACCTTCATATTGGGCCATGTTGGCTTTCAGTTTCTTGTCTCTTACGTAGGTGAAATTGTCTTGCTTGGCCACCAATTGCGGTTGTCCTTTTGGATAAACGCTCAGGACAACAGCTTTTTGTCCTTTGATGTAGGTGTTGTAAACGCGCATGACGTCAGCAGCAGTTACAGCCATATATCGCTTCAAATCCTTGTTCACATAATTGGGATTTCCCAACATGAATTGATACTGGGCCAGCATGGTTGCTTTGCCCGACACGGTTTCGAGGCTGCTAATCATTTGGCTTTCCATGGATGATTTGAATCGCTTGAGGTCGTCATCATTTACACCACGTTTTTCAAACTCGGCAAGGGTTGCGTTAACCATATCTTCCATATCTACCAATGTTTTTCCAGGATAAGGAAGAACAGTAAGTTGAAACTGTCCGGCCAATTCTTGGCAAGGGTGGCTTACCGCAGCTTGAATAGCAACCTGACTTTTTTGGAAATTCTTGTAGAAAAGTGAGTTTTCGCTTCCTCCTAGAATATCTGAAAGTATGTCTAACGGAGCCTCATCAGCATGATAGTTTGGAACTGTTGGATAAGAAATCTGTAGCAACGGGAAACGGATGTTATCCTCGTAAGAGATATAACGGTCTTCCGCCAGTACCACGCGCTTTTGTTTATTTGCAACCACTTCCGTTCCGCGAGGGATGGTTCCGTAATATTTCTGAGCCAGTTTGAGCACTTCGCTTGGGTCCACATCACCAGCTACAGTAAGCGCAGCGTTGTTTGGTCCATACCAACGGAGAAAAAAACGCTTGAGGTCATCTACATTGGCGTTGTCCAAATCTTCCAAATACCCGATTGTTGGGAAATTGTAAGGATGAGTTTGCGGATACTGTGCTTGATTCACCTTTTCGCCCACCAAACCGTAAGGTCTGTTGTCGTAGCTCTGTCCGCGCTCGTTTTTAACTGTGGCGCGTTGCACTTCAAATTTCTCTTGCGTAACGGCATCCAACAAGAATCCCATTCTATCGGCTTCTAACCAAAGCGCTCTTTCGAGCTGATTGCTCGGGAGTGTTTCGAAGTAGTTTGTTCTGTCTTTGTTGGTGGTTCCGTTGAGGGTGCCGCCCGATTCTGAAACAGTTTTGAAATGCTCTTCATCGGCTACGTTGTCTGATCCCTGAAACATCATGTGCTCAAAGAAGTGAGCAAAACCAGAACGGAAAGGCTCTTCGCGGGCCGAACCTACGTGGTAGGTCACATCCACATGAACGATAGGATCGGAATGATCTTCATGAATGATTATTTGGAGCCCATTATCGAGCACATATTTCTCGTAAGGAATGGAAAGGCCATCTTCCAATTTTTCGACCTTTTCTACCAGTTTCGCGCCTGATGGCACTACGGTGGTCTTGTTTTGAGCAAAGCTGAAAACGGTTGTCAGAGCGAAGCCAGCAACAAGGAATAACGGTTTTAATTTCATGTACGGTTTTGGTTTTGAGAACGGCAAATATAGAAAACGCCCGATGCGTGCATTGTAACTGGAGTTGTAAATAGTGTTAAAAGGAAGAGTGGTCAAAGGCTGCTCAGACCCATATCTCCGCGGTTCATTGCGCACGTCAGCGTTGACACAGTTTATTGAACAGACTCTTCTAAAGCCTCTAACACCCACGTTGAAGCATACCAAACAGACAGTGAAGGATACCAAACAGAGAGTGAAGGATACCAAACAGACAGTGAAGGATACCAAACGGACAGTGAAGCATATCAAACGGATGCTAAACAGCATGAAAACCATGCTGAATGCACTCTAGAATCTTCTTGAAACCCCACTTTTAACCTAATATGAGCACAAAAAAGAGGCGGAAAGACCAGCGTATTGCCGACCTAGAAAAGCAACTCAAAGAAATGACCACCCACCGCGATGTACTGCAACGGGTGGTGGAGGTGTTGCAGGGAAAGTGAAGGGTTTCTGGATATTCCGTTCCTTCGCCTCTTGAAAATCAATAAACGAATGAAGCAGTATTTTTTAGGAGTGATGATGGTGGCCTTCAGCCTTGGGTCAGCAACAGAAGGTTTTGCGCAGCGTAAAACAGGCCGTTCGGACAACTTGGATGTCTATATGGGTTCGTCCATCAAGAAGGAAGCAGACAAGAAAATGACGCAATTCCTTGCCTACAACTCAAATGGCTATGTGACTTATACCTTCTATAACCGTCAGGATATTTTTACGGTGTACGACACCACTTTGCAGCCTATTTCATCCACAAAATTTGACCGTTTGCAGAGCGCTGACGGCTATGTGAACAAGGGTTTTATTCGCCTAAAGGACAAGGCAGTGCTGTTGACCGGAAAGACCTTGAATTATGATAAGGCGAACACGGTCTATCTGTCGGTTTTTGATGCTGAGGCCCTGAAGTTGGAAGACCCCAAAGAAGTGACACGCGTGGAGGGAAACGGTTTTCACTCCAATTTTAACGATTCGCATCTGAACTATGCCGTGACGGAGGATGGTTCCACATTTGTGGTCTATTTTAAAAAGGCGAAACGGGCAGATAAGAAGGATGATCCGACTCAGACCTTCCGTTTTATGGCGTTTGATGCCGATCTGGACAAAAAATGGCAGCAAGATGTGGAATTCCGTTCGGGAGATGGCGTGTTCCGATTGGGTGGAAGTGATTGGGCGGAGACCGCGCCCGAGGCTTCCGTTGGCATTGCCAATGACGGAACGGTATATTGCTGGGGAAGAACCGACAAGGGCGATGCTTTTGACAATGATGCGCGCTATCATGTAAAACTTACCAAGGTCAATTCGGAAGGGTTTGAGACCATCGACCTTTCGGGAGATCAAGATAAACTCATTCGTGATTGGACCTTACAAGGCACGGAGAATGGAATGATTATGGCGGCCAATTACATGGATTGGGAAAACACCACCAAAAGCTGGTTGGAGAAGGCTGACGGTTTTGCCTTAGTCAGTTGGACAGGGGCTGTGAAACAACGCCCCGTTTTCAAATACATTCCGTTTGATGATGAGTATATGATTTTGCATCAGTCAAAGTCGATTGTAAAGCGGGTAGAGAAGGATTCTAAAGATGCCGCAGGTGCGTTTGAGGATAATTTTGTCATCAACGGATTCACCAAATTGGGAGGTGATAACTACCTTATTATGGCCGAATCGAGCTTGGATTCCACCAAATTCAACGCGCATTTAGATATTGACATCACCACTTATACGAGACGAGATGCGCAGTTTTTCTCTGTGAATGCCTCAGACGGAAAACTGAATTGGAGCACACGAGTGCCCAAGTTTCAGGAGAACAAAACAGGCAAAGGCCTTGGCTATGTTTGCAAGGTGGTAGGGCGCAAGTTATACGTGCTTTTCAACGACAATTTTGCGAACATCGAAAAGGAATGGAAGGCAGAGGATGGCGTTGCCAAGTTTGACAACATGGACAATCCGATTGTGCTTACGACCATCAATCTAGATGAGCCTACCAAACTAGAAAAGCGCGAAAAACTTTGGACCTCTGAGAAGACCGCGAGCTATTTTGAGGGGTTCAATTTCTTAAGTCTTGATGGCTCTACCGAAGGTATTCTTTACTTGGATGATGAAGTAGGAAAAGAGCAGTTTGTAAGGATGGTGTTTAAATAATCGACCTAAATTTTGAAGCAAAAAGAGGCGTTGGAATCTGATTCCAACGCCTCTTTGCCTTTTTAGGAGAATGAATTATTTGTACTCCACTCGGATCATTCGTTGCGTTCCTTTTCCTCCTTGAATGTAGATGATGGATTCGTTGTCGAACAACTGATCGATTTTCGATCCCGGTTGGAACATGCCACCTGCCTTTTCGGTTGTCCAAACCTCTTCTCTCGAAACGGCCCCTTCGTTGGCCATATCGCAAACCGCCATCGTTACAGGATTGTCGCCTCCAACGAAACCGTAAACTCTCTTACCATCCCAATCAGATTTCAAGTTTTTGAAGTTGTCGTTAAAAAGGAAGTACAAGCGGTCATTGGTCCAAGCCACTTCATATCCAAGTCCGACATTTGAACGGTTCGACTGGAATTTCGGGATCTTCTTGGACCAAACGATGTTCCCACTCTCATCCACATTGATTACGATAATGTTTCCTCTTACAAAAACCGTGTACGAGTTTTTGCCCGTGGAAACCACGTAGGTATAAGACACTTCGCCCACCAGAATTGCGCCACCATCTTCCTTCTCAATCACGTAATCGAGGTCGTAGTTGTCCATTCCGTAACGCTCCTTGTCCTTGTTCTTCTTTTGCTCCTTCTCGTACTTCTCAACCTTTTTCTCAGACCAATAACTTGTTTTGAATTCTTCGCTGAAATCCTCAAAGCTGATGTGTTCGGCCTCTCCTTTGTCGATGTTCCAGTAGCTCAGGAAAGCACCATCAATCAGGTTGTTTCGTGCGTCCATGTTATTGTTGTGAAATCCGCTGATCATCACCTTTCCGTTTGCGTTGAGACGGATGTTGTAGTCAATGATGCGCTTGCCGCTGAAACCAACGCGTGTGTTCACCATTTTGTCCTTCGTGATCTTGAAAACGTAGGTCTCCAATCGGTCCGGGTGCTCAAATTCTTTGCCTTTATCGTGCACACCCCATGTGATGATCTGACCATCGTTTCCAAGTTGAAAAGCGCGGTAACTACCTGAATTGTACATTCGGAAGAAGAAGCCACCGCCTCCGGCTGCTAACCAGTCCCGTCCGACAACTTTAAAGATCTTATCCTTTTCGATGAAGAATTTCTCAACCCGCTCATAAATCAGGTTGAACTCACGGTCAAACACCATGAATTTGAATCTTCTGTAGCGGTCTTCTTCTTCCGGCAGCTTGAATGCCACGAGGAATTTTGACCCATCAGGAGAGCGGTCAATCTGCGTGAAGGCATTCGCGAAATTCTTGTAGAACTGTTCACCCGCCAGCGTGAAGATCTCCTTGTCGTCCTTATTGTAGCCCATCGTTTCCTTGTTGATGGTGCGTACATAAAGCTTGTTGCTTTTGCCTTTGACATCAGAAATACTGTAGAACTCAAAGATTTGTTCCTCAAGTTCCATGTGCATTTCGGTGTTGCGCAAGATCTTCTCTTTTGGAAGTTCGAGATTGTTCACCTTAATCTTCTTCAGTTGATTGCTGTATTTGCCCAACGAGACCTCGCGCCCTTTACTGAAGAATGTGTAGAAATTCTCATCATCAGCACCTAGAAAGTAATCTACCGAGATGCCGCGTTCCCGATCTTGAAGTGGACCGAAAAACACATCAAACTGTTCGGACGAGTATTTGGCCTTCTGTGCGAAGGCCGAAGTGGCTGCGGCTGCAAAAGCTGCAAAAAGCAATAATTTTTTCATGTGGGTAAATTTAATTGGTTATTGGTTGAGTTTGATTTTCAAAGATTCTTCAATGATCGGGGCAGGAATGGCAAAGCCGATGTCATTCACTTTGCGTCCGTTCAACTGGGAGGAAACGACTCCGCAGAGCACACCGTTGCTGCGGATAAGTGCACCTCCGCTGTTTCCCGGACTGATGGACACATCCGTTTGGATCATCTGATGCCCACCGAACTTCCGTTTGCCCGAAATGATGCCCCTACTAACGGTCTGCCCGAGTTCAACATCGGCCGGAGTGCCAATGGCATATACATCTGCTCCCACTTCAATTTCGTCCATACTTGCCAATTGAAGCGGCATCATATTGGCGGTGTCCAGTTTCAGTAGTGCCAGATCCACAGCCTTATTCATCCGAATGAATTTTAATGGGATCTTCTCATCCACCTTATTGGAAAGAATAGCCTTAATATTCACCGTATCATCTTTCACCACATGGGCATTGGTGATGATGTAGCCATCAGGCGTCACAATACATCCACTTCCGTGGCCATTGTCCGTTACAATAGTGATAACGGCTTTCACCGCATCGCTTACAGAGGTCGCAAACGTGGTTCCCGTAAGGAGTTCAAGTTCCTCAACTTCCCGAAGCGGAATAGGAACCGGGGCGCTCAGAATGCTTTGAACGGTATCCAGCGCCAAAAACTTTTTGAAGGACCCACCCATTGCTTCCATCATCGCGTTTTTGATGGTGTTGAGCTGGGTTACCTCGTCTAAACTGTCTTCCTTAAAATCGACCCATTCCGAATTCCCGTTCATGGTACGGTCATACAGGTATTGCAGCTCGTCAAGGGTTTCGAGTGCCCAAGTGGTTCTTACATCGCAGCGAAGTTTGTCGTCAGCGGTCATGAAAACGATGGAACGTGTCCAACTCTTCGCTCGCAACGAATTGTCAAGTGTAGCTTCTGTAGAGTCAATTCCGTACTCAGCCTCGCGCAGCATTTTTGCCACATCGTCATAGAGTTTCGCTTCTTCTAAAAACTTGAAATTATCAATGGTATCCCTCGCTTCATAGCCATAACCTTTGTTGAACTGCACCATTGTAGGAAAGTCACGAACAGCGATTCCAGATTTACTCAACTTGAATTCGTGCTTTCCGGCAACGATGGTAAGCTGATTCGAGTCTTTGGTTACGATGCGGATGAGCGATGGCAACTCCACAGTTTTCGGATAGAGCCTTTTGGGAGCCGGAATTACCGCACCCCAACCTGCCACACCAATTCCCAAGGCTGTGAACAGCATAACGGTCTGTACTGTGCGCAGATTTCCGTTCTGTACATAGTCAGAATTCCTTCCAACGATGAAATGAAGCGGAAGAAATATCGAGACAAAAACATCGGTCGTAATGAGCAGCGCTTTATCAAGCCGTTTGAGCGAATTGATGGAGGTTCTAGAAAGTTCGTAGGTACTGGAAACATAGCCTTCTCTCTCTTGCCTTACCCAGTAGCCTTTCTTGAAATGATTGAGCTTGATGCTCGTCTTGCGGTTGGTGATTTCCTCATATTCTCCATCAACCTTTTCAGAAATGGAAACCGTCACGTTTTCGGTGGGGCAAACAAACTTGGTTCTTCTGGAAAGCGCAATGTAGCTGCACCCTGAATTCATCGTCATTAGCACAATCGAAAGAAACAAAATGATCCTTTTAACGGCAGTTTTCGGCTCGGTCATGAGAAGTTCTAGTCGTTTTTTTGACATGCCTAAAATAACATCAAACTATTAATCACGACACTGAAAAAATAAAAAGGCCGACTTTTCAGCCGGCCTTTAAATACTGTTAGTAACGAAAATCTACTTGAACGCCTTCTTCAACACTTTCGCGTAAAGACTCTTGGCCATTTTCTCAAAAGATTCGCCTAGTCGTTTTTCGAAAGTCATTCCTTCTATTGCAGCTACAATTGCCATGCCTGGAATGCTCTTTGCCGCACTAGCACCTTTAATTTGATCCATAGTTAGGGAAGAACTTACATTCTCTGTTCCGGTCTCAACAACTTCAATGATGCCACTCAAATAAGCATCAGATGCACCAGTTCCCACGCTATAGCCTGGGTCCATGTATGTTACCTTTATACGAATGGTGTATTTGGCTTCTTTAAGACCACGCTTAACAGAAGCTTCTTTCCACAATTCGGCCATTTTTATTTCAAAGGCGGGCTCAAATGCACCTGGCTTGGCAGCTTGCCATTTCTTATTCCAGTCATCACCGGTTCCTGCTTCCTTTTCATTCTTTTTGTCAACGATTTTTTTCAGCCATTCAGCTTCAGGCATTGCTTTCCAGTTGGCAAAGGGAGAACCGCCTCTGACTTGAGCTTGTGAATAATCCCATTCAACGTTCACCTCTTTCTGGTCTTTCAGTTCAGAGAAAGTTCCTTTGGTGATCTTTGTTTTTTGAGCAAACGTGTTGCCCGCCACGGCAACCAAGGCTGCCATTACAAATAGTTTAATTGTTTTCATGATAATTGATTTGGTTAAAATGTTAGGTGACGCAAATGTGAGGAACAGGGTTCCTCTGAAACTAAGTTGATTAGCGTATTCTTTGCGAATTTTTCCATCAATCAATCTCTACATTTGAACCATGAATCAGAATCTAGACCCAACTCCTGAAGGACAATTACCGATTGACAAGGAAACGGAGCGTGCATTACGTCCTGCAGGATTCAGCGAATTCAGCGGGCAGGACAAGGTGGTTGAGAATCTCAAGATATTTGTAAAAGCCGCCAAGCAGCGGGAAGAAGCGTTGGACCACGTGCTGCTCCATGGCCCTCCCGGATTGGGAAAGACCACGTTGGCAAACATTATTGCAAACGATTTGGGTGTAAGCCTCAAACTCACATCAGGCCCAGTATTGGATAAGCCAGGTGATCTTGCTGGTTTGCTTACCAATTTGGAACCAAACGATGTACTGTTCATTGATGAGATTCATCGCCTCAGTCCAGTTGTAGAGGAATATCTCTATTCGGCCATGGAGGATTACCGAATTGATATTATGATTGAAACAGGACCGAACGCTCGTTCGGTACAGATTAATCTTAATCCGTTTACACTCATTGGCGCAACTACTCGTTCAGGCCTCTTGACATCACCGCTTCGTGCACGATTTGGCATCAACGTGCGGTTGGAATATTATGATGCACAAGTTCTATGTGGAATCGTTAAGCGCTCAGCAGGAATTCTGGAAGTTCCGATACATGAGAACGCAGCATTTGAAATTGCACGCAGAAGCCGTGGCACACCCCGAATTACGAACGCTTTGCTAAGACGTGTCCGCGATTTTGCGCAGATCAAAGGAGATGGCACCATCAACATGGAAATAACGCAGTATGCCTTGGACGCGCTCAATGTGGACAAGCATGGTTTGGATGAGATGGACAACCGGATTCTGCGCACCATTATCGAAAAATTCCAAGGCGGTCCGGTCGGACTGAGTACCATAGCCACAGCTGTTGGCGAAGAATCGGGCACCATCGAGGAGGTTTACGAACCTTTCCTGATTATGGAAGGTTATCTCTCCCGAACTCCACGTGGCCGCCAAGCCACAGAGCGTGCCTACGAGCATTTGGGAAAAGTCAATCCCGGAAAGGCTGGAACGCTCTTCGAATAGGTTTTCTCGCGTAGCTCGAAAACTATTTCACGCAAAGGCGCAAAGGCGCAAAGGATTATTTTTGGGTTATGAATGAGAATGAAATTGCTGCGCTTGTTGTGAATACTTCGTTCATGATTCATCGTGAATTAGGGCCTGGACTCTTCGAATCGGTTTATGAAGAAGTTTTGGCCTATGAACTCGAAAACCAAGGTTTGGAGGTTGAAAGGCAAAAAACAATTGATATTGAATGGGATGGAATCAAACTCGGAGCAGGATTTAAGGCTGATATTATTGTCAATAATAAAGTGATACTCGAGCTGAAATCGGTTGAAAAAGTTCAACCGATTCATCAAAAGCAGCTTCAATCATATTTGAGACTGACGGGATTAAAATTGGGCCTTCTTATCAATTTCAACGAGCGGCTGATCAAAGATGGAATTCAACGTATCGTCAATGGCCTTTAGTCCAACGTCTGGCCTACTAAGCATCCCGCTCTTTGCGGCTTTGCGGCTTTGCGTGAGCTACCCCGTAGTATCCGTCCAGTTTGGTCAACATTCCCTTTTCTCTTTTCTGCGTGAGTTTGTTCTAAGACTCCCTCCCTTTGCGGCTTTGCGGCTTTGCGTGAAAGAAATCGAAGCACCCGTAACTTTTTTCTCAGCGTGAATAAAGAAACCCTCATAAAACAAGAAGCCAAGCGATTGGGATTTCTGCAATGCGGTATTTCAAAGGCCGGGTTCTTGGAAGAAGAAGCACCCCGATTAGAAAAGTGGCTCAACGCCAACATGCATGGCGAAATGAGCTACATGGCCAATCATTTCGATATGCGATTGGACCCCACCAAACTTGTGGACGGAGCCAAAAGCGTCATCACTGTTTTGCTCAATTATTTTCCTGAAGAAACACAGAAAGACCCGACAGCGCCAAAGATTTCTAAGTACGCCTACGGCAGCGATTATCATCATGTGATAAAAGGAAAACTGAAAGAACTTGTCGGGTTCATCAACCAAGAAATTGGTGAAGTAGGAGGTAGGGCGTTTGTAGATAGTGCACCTGTGATGGACAAGGCTTGGGCGGCCAAGTCTGGACTAGGCTGGATTGGAAAGAACGCGAACCTCATCCATCCGAAAAACGGTTCTTTCTTCTTTATCGGAGAGTTGATTCTGGATATTGAATTACAACCTGACCAACCCATCCGCGACCATTGCGGCACCTGCACGGCCTGTATTGATGCGTGCCCGACCGAAGCCATTATAGCGCCTTATGTGGTGGATGGTTCCAAGTGCATTTCCTATTTCACCATTGAGTTGAAAGAGGCCATTCCAACCTCAATGAAAGGCCAGTTTGACGATTGGGCTTTTGGTTGCGATGTGTGTCAAGATGTGTGCCCGTGGAATCGGTTCTCAAAACCACACTCCGAACCGCAGTTCAATCCACATCCCGAAATGCTGGATATGACCAAACGAGATTGGGAAGAACTGACTGAAGATGTTTTTAAAAAGGTTTTTCAGAAATCAGCCGTAAAACGAACGAAATTTGAAGGGCTGAAACGGAATATTGAATTCCTGAAAAAGTAGGTTAGTCGCAGACCTTATCAGGCATACAAACGGGTCCTTCAGAAACTTGCAGTTGTGCAGTAGGGTTTGCTTTTCGCCATTCGGAGAACGATTTCTCAAGCGTTTCTAAAAAGGCTGAAGAATCTTGTGCACCAGAGACAGCATACTTTCTATCAAAGACAAAAAATGGTACGCCTGTAACTCCCAGTTGCTGAGATTCTTTAATATCTGCTTGCACGGCATCCGCATATTTGTCGCTTTCGAGTACAGCTTTTACTTCGTCAGCATTCAACCCGATTTCTGTTCCGAGGCTGATGAGTGTTTCCGAATCATCAATGTTCCTCCCTTCGGTGAAGTAAGCTTTCAATAGCCGCTCTTTCATCTCGTTCTGCTTTCCGTTTGCTTTGGCGAAATGAATAATGCGATGTGCGTTGAACGAGTTGGCAACAATGGCTTTGTCGAAATCCATTGTAATGCCCACCGAATTGGCCATTTCAGCTGCGTGACCGCCCATTGCTTTGGCCTGCTCAACAGGAATACCTTTGCTGTCAGATAAATGCTGATAAACGCTCGTGTTGAGGTCTGTTTTTAAACTTGGATTGAGCTGAAAGCTCTTCCAAATGAGTTCAATATTATTGCGCTCCGCAAATTCCGAAACGGCTGATTCAAACTTCTTTTTACCGATGTAGCAGAACGGGCAGACCACATCACTCCAAACTTCAATTTTCATTTTTTCTTGTTGATTTTTGGATGCAATTTCCTGCGCACAAACACCACCGCTCAAAAGCAACTGAAGCATGAAACTCGTGGTGAATAGGAAGGTAAACCTCATCCGATTAATTCTTTCAACTCGCTGAACAACGGATAAAGATAAAGAGTTCGTTTGCCTACTTCATCAGGAACCTAATTCAAACTCGCCAATTCCACCTCCATTTCCTTTTTTGTAGTGGCTGCTAGTTTCAAATCTTGCTTCAAACCATTTGAAACCTTAACGGTTCTATTAGCCATAAAGGGCGTTCCGTCCATAATGGAATAGCCCACCAATCGAACCGATTCGCCAACGGGAACATCACGGAAAGTGACCTTTCCATTGCGATGGTCGTATTCGCCACCCATCACCGACTTGATATTATCGAAAACCAACCTCACCGAAGGGCGATAAACCGTATCCACCATCACAATCACGTCTGTTTTTTCCTGCACATCATAAAACTTGTCGCAGTTAATCCATCCA
>JBDNJH010000014.1:0-10714 GCA_041687875.1 Flavobacteriales bacterium
TAGAAAAACTAACTGAAGACCGAGACACGCGTTCTGGATTTGGAGCTGGCCTCCAAGAATTGGGACAGGAGAACAAGAACGTTGTCGCACTTTGTGCCGACCTCACTGGTTCCCTCAAAATGGACGCCTTTGAGAAGGAAAACCCAGACCGATTCTTCCAAGTTGGAATTGCAGAAGCCAACATGATTAGCATTGCGGCAGGAATGACCATTGGAGGAAAAATTCCGTTCACAGGAACATTTGCCAACTTCAGTACGGGCCGTGTTTATGACCAGATTCGTCAATGTGTGGCCTATTCAGGAAAGAATGTGAAAATCTGCGCTTCTCATGCAGGTTTAACCTTGGGCGAAGATGGTGCCACGCATCAGATTCTGGAAGACATCGGCATGATGAAGATGCTGCCAGGAATGACCGTTATCAATCCATGCGATTACAACCAGACCAAAGCAGCAACCAAAGCCATTGCAGAAATGGATGGCCCAGTTTATCTCCGATTTGGAAGACCAAAAGTGCCAAACTTCACTCCAGAAGACCAGAAGTTCGAAATCGGGAAGGCTTGGAAAATTGCTGAAGGTTCTGACGTGAGCATTTTCGCAACTGGCCATTTGGTTTGGAAAGCGATTGAGGCGCAAGCGATTCTTGCCGATAAAGGCGTGAGTGCAGAAATAATCAACATCCACACAATTAAACCTTTGGATGTGGATGCCATCCTAGCTTCCGTTAACAAAACAGGTTGCGCGGTGACAGCCGAAGAACACCAACGAAACGGTGGACTCGGTGATAGTGTAGCTCAAACGTTGGCTTTGAACCGTCCAGCTCCCATCGAAATGGTGGCGGTCAATGACAGTTTTGGGGAAAGTGGAACACCCGAAGAACTGTTGGAGAAATACGGACTGAGCACAGAAAGCATCGTTGAAGCAGCATTGAAAGTCATCGCGAGGAAGTAAAACTCGCACATCACGGACGACCAAGACAAGGATTTACTGAATCGTTTCAGAGACCCTTCGTCTCGAAATTTGGCATTCAGCGAGCTAGTTAACCGATATCAGGAACGACTTTATTGGCACGTCCGCAGAATTGTCATCAACCATGATGATGCGGATGATGTGGTTCAGAACACCTTTATAAAGGCATTCAAAAACCTAGGCGGTTTTCGTGAAGACAGTCAGCTTTTCACATGGCTTTATCGCATTGCCACCAACGAAGCACTCACCTTCCTCAAAAAGAAAAAGAAGAACATTTTCGTTTCGCTGGATGATGTCTCCTATGCGCTTTCATCTCAGCTGGAATCCGACACTGAATTAAGTGGCGATGCTGTTCAACTCAAGTTGCAACAAGCTATTCTGACCTTGCCAACCAAGCAGCGATTGGTATTCAACTTGAAGTATTTTGATGAGATGAAATATGACGAAATGGCTGAGGTGACGGGCACTTCCGTTGGTGCTTTGAAAGCATCGTACCATCACGCAGTAAAGAAAATTGAAGCCTTCGTTAAACGGCAGTTTTAAACCTTTAAATAAAATAGTTGTCAATCTATCGTGATGAAAAACACAGAAAACCAAAACGAAACGAAACTGAACCTTCAGGGATTTTCGGAAGCTGACCTAAAACGGAATGTTTTCAAAACGCCTGAAGATTATTTCGAAAACCTAACGCCCAGGATTATGGAAAACGTTCGGGCTTCGGAACACATTTCAGAAAAGCCAACATTCAGTTGGAATAAAATTCTGATTCCGTCTTTCGGAATCGCTGCTATTGCTTTGGCTGCTTGGTTTTTCCTTCCTCCAGTAGAAAGTTCAGTGCCAAATTTCGACATGGTTTTAGCTTCAATTTCAGTTGAAGAATTGGCGGAATACACTGATATGCAACCTTCGGAATTGATTAGCTACGGATTGGTCACTTATAATGAGATTGCAATAGAAGAAAGCACTTTTTCGGAAGAGGAGATTATCGAATACCTCTCAACGGAAGATGAAGTAGAATTGAATACACTTATTGACGAAATAGAAATCTGATATGAAAAAGCTGATAATATTGACCGTGGCCGTACTTCTGAACTCGTTTCAGTTAGCTGTGGCACAAGACCAACTAGAGCCATCCAAACGAGAAAAACTGGATGCCTTGAAAGTGGCTTACTTGACCAACGAATTGAGCTTGACTCCGACTGAGGCACAATCTTTTTGGCCCTTATATAATGAGTTGGAAGACAAGATGCATGAAATCCGCAAACAGAAACGCAACAGTCGGATTGACAGGAAACAGAAAATGGCAGAGTTGACAGATGTGCAACTATCGGCTGCTATTGAACGCGAGTTCGCATTGGAACAGCAGGAATTAGATCTAAAAAAAGCATATAACGAACGGTTCAAAAAGATTCTGCCCATTACCAAGGTGGCAAAGCTTTACTCAGCCGAACACGGTTTCAGGAAGGAGCTTTTGCACAGGGCAAAAGACCGAACCAAAATTCCTGATTGACCACCACATTAATAACATCTAAAAAAAACAGAAAGGCGTTGAACCATCAACGCCTTTTTTCGTTGTAACTAAGTAAGTAAAAACAGCGTTCAGACAGTCAGCTTAAATGCTGCATTAATTTTTATTGAAACCCAAAGAACATATAGCGTATCTGACAAATTGAATGATTGATTTTTTTGTATAATCGCGCTAGCAAATTCAAAACCTTTTACTGACTAAATAATGAGTGACAAAGCTGAGATTCGTGTTGGAAATCAAACGATTGAATTACCTGTTATTACAGGCACGGAGAATGAACAAGGAATAGATATCCGAAAACTTCGCGATCAGACTGGTCTAATAACCTTCGATAGTGGTTACAAGAATACAGGTGCTACAAGTAGCGCCATCACTTTTTTAGATGGCGAAAAGGGAATTTTGCGCTATCGCGGATACCCAATTGAGCAGTTGGCAGAAAAGTCAACCTTCTTAGAAGTTGCCTACCTTTTGATTAACGGGGAACTTCCAACAAAGCCTGAATTTGCCGACTGGACAGAGAACATCACTCGCCACACGCTAATTCATGAGGACATGAAGGAGTTTTTTGAGGCGTTCCCTCGAAAAGCCCATCCAATGGGAGTTTTGGCCTCTAATCTGATTTCACTTTCAACTTTCTATCCAGAAAGTTTAGATCCAGACCGCGAGGAAGAAAAAGTAAATCTTACAATTATTCGCTTAATCGCCAAGATTAGCACCATTGCCGCTTGGTCTCACAAGAATTCTGTAGGGCATCCTGTTGTTTATCCTAGAAACAAATACAACTATTGTGAGAATTTCATGAACATGATGTTCTCGGTTCCTACTGAGGATTACGAACCAGACCCAGTTATTGTGAAGGCGTTGGATCAGTTGTTGATTCTTCATGCCGATCACGAGCAGAATTGCTCTACTTCAACCGTAAGAATTGTTGGTTCGTCAAGAGCTAACCTTTATGCTTCTATCGCAGCAGGTGTTGCGGCACTTTGGGGGCCACTTCATGGCGGTGCTAACCAAGCTGTTATTGAGATGTTGGAAAATATCCAAAAAGATGGCGGCAACATGCAGAAATGGATTGATAAAGCGAAGGATAAGGATGACCCATTCCGCATCATGGGATTCGGTCACCGTGTATACAAGAACTTCGACCCGCGTGCGACCATCATCAAGAAATCATGTGATGATGTGTTGGAGAAACTAGGCGTGAATGACCCGATTCTTGACCTAGCCAAAAAATTGGAATACGTGGCTTTGAATGACGATTATTTCAAAGAAAGAAACCTTTACCCGAACGTAGATTTCTACTCAGGAATCATTTACAAAGCAATCGGAATTCCGACTGAGATGTTTACGGTAATGTTTGCCATGGGACGACTTCCAGGATGGATTGCACAGTGGAAAGAGATGATTGCAGACAAAGAACCAATTGGTCGTCCACGACAAATCTACACGGGGCCAACGGAGCGTCCTTACAATCCAATATCAAACAGATAAAGCTGATTTTTTGATTCAGTGACAAAAAAAGGATGGGCAAGTGCTCATCCTTTTTTTTGGTCTCCACTAACCTCCCGAAAAAATTGTGACAAGTTCTCCAAAAGAGCTGAAAGCGTACATCTTTGAAAGCCTACAGTAGGGGAAGGAAATTGCGTTCTTTGCAACGCATGGCGAAACGGCTTTTCAGAAAACATAACATCGGGCTTTTGATTAAAGTGCTGATTGCAATTGTGGCTCTTTGGTTTATTTACCGAGAAGTACAGCTAAAAGACCAAGTTACCGACCTTGGTGGCGGAATTAGTTTCCTACTCAAGCCTGCACAACTCTTGGTTTTTGTTGGACTGATTGCGCTGATGATGCTCAATTGGTTACTAGAGGCATACAAATGGCGTTTACTCATAAGCCATATCGAGAAGATTACTTTTTGGAAATCGCTGAAAGCCATCTTCTCTGGAATTACCATTGCCATCTTTACCCCTAATCGAGTGGGCGAGTATGGCGGGCGGATTTTCCACCTTCAGAAGGCCGATAGAATTGATGCCGCCCTACTTACAATAGTTGGCAGTTACGCTCAATTAGTTGTTACGCTTGTAACAGGAATTTTGGCCACTATTTTCTTCCTGCCCAAATATATCGGACTTGGCCCCGTAACCCTAATACAATACAACCTCATCGGAATTTTGATGGTCGGATTATGTTTGATTCTGGTTATTCTGTTCTTAAATACACGTTTGCTCACAACCATCATCAATTGGTTGCCTATTCCGAAGAAATACCAGCACTATGCAGATGTATTTCAATATCATAGTTCGGCAACACTCTGGAAAATTTTCCTCGCCAGTTTAGGCCGATATATAGTCTTCACCTTCCAGTTCTTTCTGCTATTGCAGATATTCCATGTCGATATCAGCTTCGCCAATGCGATGATGATGATTTCAATGACCTATTTCGTGATGACGGCCATTCCAACTTTTGCCATCACGGAATTGGGTGTGCGCGGGTCGGTTTCGGTTTATTTTCTGGGAATGATCTCTACCAATGCGAGCGGAATCTTCACAGCAAGTTCCATGCTTTGGCTTATCAATCTCGCGGTTCCCGCACTGATTGGTGTGGTGTTCATTTTCCAATTACGTTTCTTCCGAAAGTCTGATTGATGGAGTGGCTTTGGCATCTTCTTACTGCACTTGCTTCTGTGGTCATTACCATTTATTCTGCAATGATTTTTTTCGCCATTTCAGGCTGGAAGGATTTGAAAATTGAAGTAGAAAAAGAGCCAACGCTAGGCGTTAGCATACTCGTTGCCGCTCGAAACGAATCTTTCAATATCGAAACTGTCATTCGTGATATTTTTAACCAGAGTTATGCTGCCGAGCTATTTGAATTGATTGTGATTGACGATCATTCGGAGGACGATACCTTAGAAAAGTGTCAGGCACTCAAAGCCGAATTCCCACGGCTCAAAGTAATTTCAAATGTAATTGGAGAAGGCAAAAAGTCCGCACTTCAATCAGGCATTAGCGAAGTAAGGTTCGGCATTATTGCCACGGTTGATGCAGATTGCCGTGTTCCGTCAGAATGGCTTATTAGTATGATGTCTCATTGGCAAGAGAATCAAACGAAAATGCTGCTCGGCCCGATTGTGCTGGAACCAGCTGTTACCGTTTTGGAACGGGTTCAATCCTTAGAAATGTTGGCAATTATGGGATTGACGGGCGGCTTTGCATCTTACCAAAAACCGATTATGGCCAATGGTGCCAATCTGTTCTTCGACAAAAAAGCGTTTGAAGAGATTGGTGGATACGGAAGTTCAGAAAATCCTTCGGGAGATGATGTTTTTACCATGCTGAATTTCAGCGAAAAGTGGCCAAATTCGGTTCGATTTGTGAAACACTATGAAGCCGTTGTCTCAACAAGACCGCAACCAACCTACTCCACTTTTTGGCAGCAACGCAAGCGTTGGCTTTCCAAGAAAAGTGGCTACAGTAATCTATTCGTAAAGGGAACTGCTGTGATTACTTACTTAGCAAATGTGGCGGCTTTCGTTTCTCTCATTGCCATCATTGTGGCATTCGGTTCCTATTGGACCGACAGATTGATGTGGCTTCTTTTCTTCAAAACACTTGTAGACCTAATCATTACAAGAACCGCAAGCCGCGACCTACAGCCGCACTGCGGCATTGGGCATATTCTTATTGCCGAAATTTTCATTTCAATCTACGTCACCTTTCTTGGCATCTTTGGAAACGTGCGCAACTATGTTTGGAAAGGAAGAAACGTCAAAATGAATGGCTGAAAGAGGCACATCACTCGGTCAACTGGCTTGGAAGAAGTTCAGGAAAGATGCTGCCGCCATTTTTGGGGTGGTGGTCATCCTAATTGCAATTGTGCTTGCTATTCTTGGCCCATTGGTTACGCCAGATGGTAGTCCGCATGCCAACCGACAGATGATTGAACTGGCAGCCAAAAAACCAGGTTCCACTTTCACATTTCTAAAGATTCCCAGGGCTGTTATTTCGGATGATAGTTTCTTGGATATTCTATTTGTTGGAAAGCAAGAAACTCATTCTTGGATGCCAATTTACAGTCATTCGTTCTCCAACGACACGCTCATGATTGAACGCTATACAGGCGATACTCCCAATGATGGTGAAGTGGTGAAATATGATTTTTCC
This sequence comes from Flavobacteriales bacterium, assembly GCA_041687875.1. Classification (GTDB taxonomy): domain Bacteria; phylum Bacteroidota; class Bacteroidia; order UBA10329; family UBA10329; genus UBA10329. Next base: position 6,657 of record JBDNJH010000014.1, read on the forward strand.
GCGCTTTCATCCGAAGGAAAATCTTCCGCAGAAATTGAACACGAACTCATAGAAACCAGAACATTTTGGTTGGGTACCGATCGCTTTGGCCGCGACCTTCTGAGTCGCATGATCCTTGGCACGCGCATTTCACTCAGCATTGGTTTTGTAGCTGTTTTCATTTCGTTGCTTATTGGAATCCTGATGGGTTCGTTGGCGGGCTTTTTTCGTGGATGGATTGATAACGTGGTGATGTGGTTTGTAACCGTGATTTGGAGTATTCCGCTTCTGTTGCTTGTCATTGCCATTACCCTCGCCATGGGCAAAGGATTTTGGCAGGTATTTATCGCGGTTGGACTGGCCATGTGGGTTGATGTGGCGCGTATCGTCCGTGGACAAATTCTCAGTATTCGCGAGAAGGAATATGTGGAAGCGTGTCGCGCGTTAGGTTATTCAGGTTTCCGAACGATAGTGAGGCATATTCTGCCGAATATCATGGGGCCAGTTATTGTCATATCGGCAGCCAATTTTGCTTCAGCCATTTTGATTGAGGCAGGGTTGAGTTTCCTCGGAATTGGAGCGCAACCACCCATCCCAAGTTGGGGCGGCATGATAAAAGATCACTACGGCTACATCATTATGGACAAGGCTTATCTGGCGCTTATTCCTGGCGCAGCCATATTGCTTATGGTGCTCGCTTTTACGCTTGTGGGCAATGGAATTCGGGATGCGTTGGATGTGAAATCTACGCGTTAAGAAGACCTTCGAGGTTTTAAAAACCTTGAAAGTCTTCCAACTGATTAGGCTAACTTTGATACTACGGACGTAGCGCAACTCAAATACAGCATCATCGAGAAATTGATACGAACAGAAGACGAAAAACTCCTTGAAAAAGTAGCTGAACTGATGAGGTTGGTTCCTGTTGCCTATCCCGAAAACGAACTCAAACCAATGTTGGTGGAGGAGTTGGAAGTGGGGATATTAGAATCGAGAAAAGATGTTGCAGAAGGAAGATTCCGCACATCCGAAGAGTTGAAGAATCGCTTCCTAAAACCTAACAGGTTTTGAAAACCTGTTAGGTTTCGCCCTCTAGATATTGAAATGAAAAAAGCCGCCTACTTCGCCCTCATCCTTATCATCGGGCTTTCCATTGCCTACATGCTGGGTCCAACGCCAGCCGAGCCGAAACTAGATCCTACTCCGAGTTCCATCTCCATTCCGCTTGATTCGTTAGACGGTTGGTTGGCCAACAAGGAAAGCGGTTTCAAAACGCTAAAACTAGATAACGAAGCTGAAATTGTCTGGTACAACGATTCCATTTCCGTAACGGAATACGCCATCGTTTACCTCCACGGATTTACGGCATCGGGAGAAGAAGGCAATCCCGTGCACCATGCATTTGCGCAGCGATATGGTTGCAATCTTTACCTGCCTAGACTGTACGGTCACGGGCTTGACACCACCGAACCGCTTATCGACCTTACGCCAGACAATTACCTCCAATCGGCCAAAGAAGCCATTGCCGTTGGAAAGTTAATAGGCAGAAAGGTAATCCTGATGTGCACTTCCACAGGTGGAACATTGGGAATTTATTTGGCAGCGCACGACCACAAAATTGAAGCGCTCATTTGCTATTCTCCCAACATCGACATCTTCGACCCGAACTCGCAACTGCTTACCAAACCATGGGGATTACAACTGGCGCGACTCGCTTTGGGAGGTAATTATCGAGAATATGAAGCCCCCGATGAGTACAGTAAATACTGGCAGACCAAGTATAGAATTGAGGGATTGGTGTCCGTTCGTTCGCTCATAAACCACACCATGACTAATGAAACATTCTCCCATCTCACCCAACCCATTTTTGTGTGTGGATATTATAAGGATGAAGAAAATCAGGACAATGTGGTTTCGGTGGAGGCCATGCGACTTATGATGCCGCAGCTTGGCACGCCCGATGCGCAAAAACGGATGATTGAGTTTCCTGTAGGCGCACACGTGCTCACAAATCCGCTTCGCAATTCTGATGTCGAAAGCGTAACGAACGCAACCTTCGATTTTGCTAAGAATATCCTTGGTCTAAAAATGAAAGTCGACACAATTTCTGAGTGACATAACGTTATGTTATTCGTTACTTTCGGCTCATGAGATTTGCGCTTATCTCTATTCTATTGCTCCCACTTTTCGTTTTCGGACAGGAAACGGTGGATTCCATCGTTCCGATTGAGCCCGAATGGGACACCAAAAACTACACTCAAGAAGACAAGATCTTTAACCGTTCGGTTTGGACGTTTGTAGATAATCCTGCCTTGGCGGGGTTTGACAGGAAATTGGCTGTTGCGTATCGGTTCAGAATGAAAAACCTCTCGATGGGCGTTCCGAATGATGAAGGCAATTTGGAACTCGCCTTTATGAAACACGAAGCGTTTGTTGATTTATCTACCGGAGGGCCAAAACAGAATTGGGGTACGGCAGTTTATTATTCGAATGAGAAGGAATTGCAGCACACTATTCAGCATGCCATGTTGGCAAGTTCGTTCAGAATCAATATAAAAGACCACCATCTGATCTTGGGCGCCAAAGTCACTTTTCAATTCACCAAGTTTGAAGACTGGGAAAGGCTCACTTTTCCAGACATGATTGATCCTCGTCTTGGTTTTGTATACGAGACGTATGAGTTTCGACCAAACACGCATTACAACTTCGTCTATTTCGGTTGGGGTCTGAAGTATTACTGGAAACGGTTCACTTTTGATTATTCTGTTGAACCCAAACCGTCCTCAGGTTTCGAGTTTAGAGGAATGAACCATCGTGTGATACGCAACAAATTCAGAAGTAATTATCACTTTAACGTTGGGGATGGAGTAACCATAAGCCCAGAGTTGGTTGGCGAAATAATCTCAGACGGCAACAACATTGGTCTATTTTCGGCATACGCCACCATTACTTATAAAGACATGGCATACGGACAATTGGGCATTACCGACCTCAATCGTTTGAGTTTCCGTGCAGGTTATCAACTAAAAGACATGCTTGTGATTGAAGCAGGTGTTTCCTCTTATCTTGACAAAACCATGGAAAAAATTGGTGGCTTGGCAAGTGTTGACTTGGGAATTAGATACCAGATAAGACCATGGTACAGATGAAACGATTTCTCCCTTTTCTTTTGATTCCTGTTCTGAGCGGCTGCTTTGAAGATGAGCCCAAACTGCCGCAGTATTATACCAAGCAGGAGATTGATGTGGCTGTTGATTCGGTGATTTGCTATTCGAATCAGGAGAGTTTCGACCATTTCATTCTCACATGTTCCGAACCTTTTGATTCGGTGCATTGGTATCTCAACTACTACAATCCGACCTTTCTCGGAAGCGAGGATACTTTAATCCTGCCAAATAACCCCTTCGGGTATGAAGTGATAAGACATTTTGGTTTCAATGGATTAGACACCACGGAATTTCAACTTCGAGTGGTCTACTGTCCACGGTACATGTACATTCCAATTGCTTTCTCTCCTAACAATGACGGCCTGAACGATGAATGGTATCCAACCTACTATACCACCGATTACGGAGCGTTGTATCAACCATATTCCATCCACTGGGAAATCAGGACGCTAGATGGTGTCAAGGTTTTTGAAACCGATGATATTCAACACAGGTGGGATGGCACTTTCAACGACCTTTCTCTACCAAACGGTGCCTATCTCTACTACATCGAACTAACCATTTCGGGCGAAGACCCCGTGATATACACAGGCTGGTTGGAGAGGATGGAATAAAGAAAAGACCTCCTAGGTCTCAAAAACCTCGGAGGTCTTATTCCAATCTCTCGCTCATATTTTAGCTCTACATTCGACCGCATCCATGAACTATTTGAAGAAAACAGCTCGTTTGCTATTGCTCTTTTGCGGCATAACTGCTATCGGTATGATTGCCTTGGCATTTACAGATGTTCCCTATTTCGCGTATCACCAGTTAGGAACACATTGCAAGCGACTGAAAGAAAACCCTGAAGTAATTGTTGTACTTGGTGGCAGCGGTATGCCAAGTGCCGATGGGCTGATAAGAACGTATTACGCA
>JBDNJH010000139.1:0-3092 GCA_041687875.1 Flavobacteriales bacterium
CTGCTCGAACTGCTGTATGACAGATTGCTGGTTCAAGAGATAATTCAGATTATCAAGGAACTGATTGCCAAAATGAAGAAATCGCGGAACGGTCACACTCATGCTGAAATAGGTGGTTTGGAGATAGGATTGGAAATGTTGACTGAGGGCAATATGCTCTTTGATCAATTGAGCAAAGAAGACCAAAGACGCATCTTCGATATCATCATTGGTATTGAGGTGGATGTTTTGGAAGCGCTTTTTGTCAATAAATCGAGCGAGAAAGGATCATGATTGTGCGTGAAGCGACCATAAATGATGTTCTAGCCATATTGGAAATCACGAATCACGAAATTCTGAACGCTACTGTGCTCTATGAATATGAGGCCAGAAGTCTTGAAACTCAGCAAACTTGGTTCATGGAAAAGCAAGCAAGCGGTTGGCCAATCTTGGTTGCAGAACAGAATGGAACAGTGGCTGGGTTTGGAACATTTGGAAAGTTTCGTGAGCGAATTGCCTACCGTTTCAGCGTAGAGCATTCGGTGTATGTGCACAAAGACCATCGCGGCAAAGCCATTGGAAACGCATTAATGGTAGAACTTATTCGACTAGCAAAAGCAGGTGATTTTCACACCATGATTGCAGGCATCGATTCCTCTAACATGGGAAGCGTAGAGTTTCATCGCAAGTTCGGTTTTGAGGTGGTTGGCACCTTCAAAGAAGTCGGATTTAAGTTCGATAAGTGGCTGAATGTGGTTTTTATGCAATTGATTCTGCGCTAACGAACATGCCATTGGCATGGCTATATCTTAGGCCATGCGGCCAACCAACGTAACTTGCTTCGGCTTAACTCCGAAAGAGAATGGAGCTATCGCCAAAGCTTAAAAAACGAAAATCGTTGTGTAAGGCGTAATCATAAACACGTTTCCAATCTTGGCCAATAAGGGCAGCTACCAATAGCAGCAGTGTACTTTGCGGTTGGTGGAAATTGGTAATAAGCGCATCTGCCATCCGAATCTTATATCCGGGCGCAATAAGCAGTTGCGTATAGCCATTTAGATAAACATGGCCGTTTTTACGCATCCACTCCAGCACGGCATGTAAAGCCGCAGAAACCTCAACCGTTTTATCAGCCAGCTCGTATGGCTCCCATTGTCCCACAAAAAACTCCTTCACGTCAGCTTGCGCCAACAATTTTACTCCAAACCAATAAATGCTTTCGATGGTGCGCAACGATGTGGTTCCAACAGCAATAATGCGGTTATCTGCTGCCGCAGAACGCATCTTTTCTATGGCATTTGCCGAGACTAAAATGCGCTCTTTGTGCATCTCATGGTCTCGCATGGTGGCCGATTTTACGGGCTTGAATGTTCCCGCTCCAACATGCAGCGTTACAAATACCGACTGCACCTGCTGTTGTTCTAAATCGTTGAAAACGCTTTGCGTAAAGTGCAATCCTGCGGTTGGTGCCGCCACCGATCCATTGGCCTGAGCGTACACCGTTTGGTAGCGCTCCTCGTCTTCCTGTTCTGTATCGCGATTTAGATATGACGGAAGCGGCAGCACGCCCACATCATCCAACACCTCTGCAAACGTGAGTTCTGAATCCCACCAAAACCGAATGACAAAAGCATCTGTCTCTTTTGCGTTCATTTCAACGTGCAACTGGTAAGTACCAGCCTCAGAAGTAATGGTTCGTGTGAGTACTTCGCCTGCTTTCCAGCGTTTGGCGTTGCCCACCATGGCCTTCCAAACCGTGCTTTTTGTAGAGGAAAATGCTTCTGAAACTTCTGCTGGCTCAACCGGTTCAAGGCATAGAACCTCTATGTGCCCACCCGTTTGTCTTTGAAAATGAATCCGCGCATGAATAACCCGTGTATCGTTAAACACAAGGCAATCGTTTGGCTGAAGCAACTCGGGCAGATTCTTGAACACCTTCTGACTAATATCGCCATCCTTGTAAATGAGCAACTTGCTGGTGTCCCGCTCGCTAAGCGGATACTTCGCGATGCGCAAATCAGGCAAATTGTAGGTGTAGTCAGAAATAGAAAGCGCTGATGGGTGTTCTTCGGATTGTTTATTGGTCATTCAAGTGGTATTACTTCCTCGTTTCAGCGCACAAAAGAAAACAACCTTTCTATGTACGCAAAGCAATAAAGAAAAGAGCTTTGAACTATTACAATCTAGAGACAAAGAGATTGCAAAGTAGCCCTTAACTTTCGCACTAAAATGAAAACAGTTCTCGCCATAAACGGTTCGGCTAGCGAAGACAGCTCCAACGGAAAGCTTCTGCACGCGATAAGCGAATCATTTGCGGAATTTTACGCGATTGACGTTTACGAAGGACTGCAACGCCTACCGTTGTTTTCGCCCCAATTGCAAGAAGCTGGTATTCCAGAAATCGTGAGGGAATTACGTAATAAAGTTGCCTCTGCTGAAGCAGTCATCATCTCAACACCGGAATATCTGCACAATATTCCTGCGGTTTTAAAAAATGCATTGGAATGGATGACGACATCTGGCGAGTTGGCTGATAAGCCTGTTCTTCCCATCACCTTCACTCCTGCTCTGCCGCGTGGCCAATATGCGATGATTTCGCTTTTGCAATCATTACTTGCTTGTAATGCCAAAATCGTTGCTGAACTTCCGCTCTATCGCAATAAAATGACAATTGATAATGAGACTATTCAGCTGGATGAAGAGCATCGGATGCTGTTGGGTGAGGCCTTATCGTTATTGTAATTCAAGCAAGATGTGCCAATCTGATTCCTAGATAAATCTGCTGAACAATGCCGACCGTTTCTGGCGTCTGCATAACTTGACAAGCAAATCAATCAACGTGAAGTTTCTGCTTACTACTCCACTAAGTTTTATCAGCGTGAGTATTTGTCTGGTTCAAATGCCATTATTATTTTCTTTTTCTGTCGTTGCTTTTATTATGCCGGTGTGTCTTATAGCCTGACGCATAACGTTTTGCAGCTAAAAGAAGTGGCGGTTTTGGAACACTAAACTGTCTATACGCACCAAATTTTATTAATTGCACAACTGTTTATATTCGCACTTCTGCCGCCATTTTTTTTAGGTGCTGTTAGCGGTTCGTTGTTTTATTCTTC